>QNBU01000025.1 GCA_003644215.1 Planctomycetota bacterium | reverse complement strand
TAGTTCACCATGACGGTCTTGCTGTTCCTGTCGTTGTTGGTCATAATGGCTCTGAAGTTGCTGAATATGTTCGTTGCGCTGGCGTTTGATGTGTTCCATATCAATCAGTTTTTGGCGGGAAGTGTGTTCTTTCTGCACGGATTCCTGAATCTCTTTTTCGAGCGTTCCGATTTCGCCGGCAAGGATCGGTTGCTCTTCTTTGAGCCGCCAGATATTACCGTCCAGTATTTTTAATCTGGAATCCGCGTCAACTTTTTCAGTGTTGGCCTCATAAATGCTGGTTCGCAATTCCTGGCACAATCCGGCCAAATGCTCATTTTTATGCTCCGATTCTTCAAGAAGCATTTCTTTTTGAAGGATTTTCTGATTGATCTCTTCCAATTCCGACTGCAATTGTTGAATCCGGCTCTTTCTGGAGATTAGCCCGGTTTTTTTGCCTACCGGACCTACATTCAGCACATGTCCATCCGACAAAACCTGTCCCGCTTCGGTAACATACCGGTAACAATTGCCATACTGCGCCGACAGCGAAATAGCCGCCTCCAAGGACTCGACCAGAATGACTCGGCCCAGCAGATTCCAGACAAGCGGGCTAAAGCGGCTTTCGTAATCAACAAATTCCACTAATCTTCCGAGAACACCCGGTTGTTTCGAGAAATTGGCCTGATCGCAGAATGGTTCGATTCGATCTATACAAAAAACACGAATCCTGCCGTCAAGTTTGCCCTGCAATGGGTGGTCATTCAAAAAGGCGCCTGTGCTGTTAATCAGCAGGGCGTCTGTCATTCCCTCCAAAGCGGCTTCAACGGCTTGGGCGTAGCGTGGCTCAGCAATCATCACATCTGCGACAATCCCCTCGACATAGTTGGGCTTTTCAGACCCCGAACGCATAATGTCAACAATG
Organism: Planctomycetota bacterium; assembly: GCA_003644215.1. Lineage (GTDB taxonomy): Bacteria > Planctomycetota > Phycisphaerae > Sedimentisphaerales > Anaerohalosphaeraceae > 4572-13. The sequence continues at coordinate 8,420 of QNBU01000025.1, read as the reverse complement.
CTTTGGTTCAGTCCCTGCTGGCGGGCCTCCATGTCATTGAGGACATTGAGTTCACTTGAAAGGGCGCTTCGTTGTTCTTTGGCGGAGGCGATTTGTCCCAGAATACGACTGAGTTCATCGCCGATCGATTCCATTTCATCCCGTTTGCCATCCAGGGTGTTCTGTAAATCCGAAAGAACAGAGAGAACCTCTTCAAGTTTGGTTTGTTGTTGGGCTTTTCCGGTTAGCCACTGAGATAATTGGCTTTGCGTTGCTTCGGCTTTATCTGATAAACGCACCTTGCGGCCGGAAAGATTGTCTCGATAGCTGTTCAAACTTTCGATTTCATTGTGAAGCTGTGCTGTCCGGCGAACGATATCGATAATACCGGACTTCTCATCTTCCAGTTGTGCCTGAAGTTCCGTACACTGACGGTTGATTTTGGAAATGGCCTCTTCGGCCAGATGCAATTCATTTGTCTTTGTCTCAGAAATACCCTGAATCTGCTCAAGATTGCTCTGGCAGGATCCCAATTGAGCTGAAAGTTCGCGTGTTTGCTCGGTCAGTTTTGCGATCAGTTCTGTTGCATTCGTCTTACGCTCTAGCAACTCCTGAATCCGGTGGCTGAGAAAGTCGATTCGATCGTTCTGTTGCTCAATGCGGCTGCGAGCGGATATCAAAGTGCCGTCCCAGTGGTTGATCTGGCTGTCCGTTTCCAAGAGTTCGCTCGATAATTCGCTGATGGCGGCGTCGCACCGGGCGACAAGGGCCACCGTTTCGCCGAACTGATCTTTTCGTTTCGCCAGCGAACCACTCTTTTGATCTCGCTGTGTGGTGATCTTGTCGTATTCGGCCAGCGAATAATTGACACGAAGCTCTTTGAGTCGATTGCTGTGTTCCAGGTAATTACGGGCCTTACCGGCTTGTAGCTTGATGCTGCGAAGTTGTTTCTGCACTTCGTTGACGATGTCCGCCAGCCGCAACAGGTTCTGCTCCGTGCGGTCCAGTTTTCGAAAGGCCTCTTTTTTGTGGGCTTTATACTTACTGATGCCAGCAGCTTCTTCAAAAATCATCCGGCGGTCCTGCGTCGTCGCCTTCAGCAATTGGTCGATTTGCCCTTGTTCGATAATGGAATAAGCGCTGACCCCGATACCGGTATCCATAAAGAGTTCCCGGATATCCTTGAGGCGGCAGGATTTATTGTTGATCAGGTATTCGCTGTCGCCGCTGCGAAAAAGCCGACGGGAAATCTGAAGATCATCCTGCTCCAGTTCCAGACCCCGCATATCAGAAAAATGCAGCGAAACCTCAGCCATTCCGCTTGCCTTCCGACTACCGGATCCGCTGAAAATCACATCCGCCATTTGTCCGCTTCGAAGACTTTTAGGACTTTGATTGCCCAGAACCCATTTAAGCGCATCGACGACATTGCTTTTTCCGCAACCATTGGGGCCGACGATGGCCGTAATTGGATGGCTGATCTTTAATTCCGTTTTGTCAGCAAAACTCTTGAATCCATTGATGACGATTTTTTCAAGTTTCATACAAACCCTCAGTTATTACTTGTAGCTACAAAAACCTCTTCCTTGCTTCATTGTCGTCATTTTGACGGTCATTTCTGCAAAACTGGCTCCAATTCAGCTTGCGGGCCTGCAATAAATTGAGCCGAAATCGCTCCCTGCTCGCACATTGTCTTTATTATATCAAGGATTTCAGAATACGGAACCGCCAGTCCCGGACGAGCGGCGGTGTCCGATTTTGTGTCGGGCCGTTCTCCCAGCGTCTGAATGAGAATGCTTAGGTCATTATTGGACAGCAGCGGCCCGATCACACGCGGTCGATTGGGATGTTTTCGAGATATTGAAATTCGTTTGTCGCCGGGCAGCGAATTGATTGTAACCGAGCTTTTTTCAGACTGAATAAAGATGTTTTTCTCGCAACGAAGGGGGGAACCGAAGAGCACAATTCTCGGGGTTTCCTGCCTGTAAACATAGATTGTTTTTGGCCCTGAACACATTACGCTATCGACTGAAAAGGCACCGTTTGAGACGCTTCTTCCGGAAATCACATGGCTGTTAAGACGAGCCAGCATCTCGTAAGATTTCAGGCGTATTTGAATATCACTGTCATTTAAGGCCGCTTCCAGGATGGGCATGGCCTCTCGGCGTTTTGCACTCAGGCCAACAGCACGGATCGCATCCAGGCGATAGGGACTGTTTTTGTCTTGTACAATCCTTCTCAGCACCGCAAGGGGCCGACTGTCGCCGATATTCAGCATACATCGCCCCGCATGAAACCGGACGGCGGGGTCAAAATGAGCCAGCAGGGGGGCCAGAGGATCCAGGGCGGGCTTGCCAATTCCTTCCAAGGCAATTTCAGCTTGTTCGCTGTCGGTGTTCGAGAGTATCTGCTTTACGAGTTGGTGTGCGTAATTGCTCAATATCTCGGGATTTCCGCCAAGGATAAGTGTTTCGACCATCGCCAGAAATCGTTCCCTTTGTTCGAGATATTTTACGGGAAAAGACAGTGTTATTTCCGCTGTTGAAACAGAGATCGCTGTTTTGGGGCCAAACCGCTCATTGATACGGTTACGGATAGCATTGGCGGTCGTAAAATCCGGCGTGTCGAGGATCAATCGCACAAAACTATTTTGTATGGCTCTGCCGCCGCCCAGCACGCGCCATTGCCTCGGCGACGAGGCATCCGTTTGGACTGTATAAACAGGACCCTCAGCGACGGCCAGCGTTTTGGAAAAGCGGGCAAATTGCTCAACGCTGCTCAGACGGCTCATTTCTTTTAATTCGGTGGTGTACAGACATCCGCCGTCAAGCGAAGTTGTCTGGGTGCTCGAAAGGGGCCGCAGAACCACATCAAACGGATCGATAGGCGTCGACAGGGCGCTAATAACACCGGTAATTTCTACGACGGCGGTATCCTGGCTCTCGATGACCCGTCGCGGACTGACCGAACCGCCTTCGGGTATTTCCTGCCAGATATATTTTTCGAGTTCAGCTCTGATTTCGGGCGGACACTCAGAGGAACCGGTCCCGGAAAGACATGCGACGATCCCGATACCCCGCACCGGGATGGGGTCTGTCGCATAGTATTTTGCAACCGAGCCAATGGTGTCCTCGGGATTAAGCGGTTTATTCGATTCCAACGGGTCCTGCGGCAGCGAGCATCCGCAAAAAGAAAGGGCCAACACCAAAAAAAAGATAGAGAGGGGGCTAACTGTTCTTTTCATTTATTACCAATCCTTTCGTTACCAAAATAGTTCCCCCGCGATGCGCTGTAACGAACCGGAGGCAACTTAAAACACCGTAAAGGTAGGTAATCAAGGGGGGAGTGTCAAGGGTATTCTATATATTGTGAAAGAAAAAGCCGCCAACCACTACATATGGTTGGCGGCGAATTCTCAGGAAGCCAATAAGATGTCAATAGCGGCGGCGGTTATTCGAACGCTCCCGGGGGTTTTGAGGTTGCCCCTGATCCGGATAGACCGGCTGGTAGCGATACAATCTATCCAGTTCAACGGATGCTGAGTCCATATCCTTTTGAAGCATTGCTCTGGATACTTTTGGCGGCAGCCCGCCGGGCCATCGCTTAACGAGGTTCAGCGTTCGCCGATACTCGCTAACAACATCCCGAAGGGCCGTTATCAGCTGATCGTAAACCATTTCAATACGGACCCTTGGTTCTTCTGTGGTTATCGTTTGTGCGTGAGGCAAACTGTCCCTGTCGGTGTTTCTTGATCGTCCGCTTCTGGCAATACCATCGGCATCCTGGTCATAGTCAGAGCCGAATGTTTGTCTGCTCCGGCTGCTTCGGTATCCCGCCTCTCCCCGGCTGAGTTCACGAGTCTGTGTGCCGGTTCGCAGTTGGTTATCAATCGTGGAAAACTGATTGCTGAGTATTTCAATATCAGCTTCGTATTGCTCTATACGAAAGAGACCATCAGCGATATTACGACGGATGGTGTTGTATTTTTTTATAACCTTTTCAATGCCCGAAACCAGCGTTATTTTTGCCTCGGCCACCCCTATCGCGGCTGGAATCTCTCGCACCGATTTAGCGATACCGTCGGCAAGACTCAGTTCGACAGCGTCTTGGGCGGTCAGGTTGAGAACTTTTCCGATAATATCCGCTGGGGAAACAGTGTCCGATTTGTCCGCCGACATCCCCTCGCAAACTGTACGGATCAGTGTCTGCGTGGCTTGACGGTCATCTTTGCCGACAAACGCTCGGCTGCCGTCGATATTGGCCACCTCAATAATTGAAACCCGCTTGTCGATCAAGGCCTTTGCGAGTAATTCAGGACGGCTGTGTTCCCGGGCCAGTGCTGTCACCAAAGGGGTGTAGGACAAGAGAGTGTCGGAACTGTAAATCGAAAGAGACTCCCCATAGCTTTGATCACCAACAATCCCCCCCGCACCGGAACTAACCGCTCCGATTCCGGCGGTTGAGTTGATATAGATTTTGTCGCAGGCCAGAGCAACGACCGCCGCGGCGGAATAGGCCCCTTCGGATATGTAGGCAATAACAGGGCAGTTTGTCGTTTGTGAAACAGCATCGGCGATCGTCTTCATCGCATCACCTCGGCCGCCGGGACCGTCGATCTGGAGTATGATTGCCTGCGGGCCTTTATTCGATGTATCAGTAATCGCCGCCGCGGCTTTTTTGGAAACAACATCCGAGAGAAACACCTCCGGCTGATTGAGCAGAAGCAAAGAAACCGTGTTGCGCCGTCCTTTGCTGTCAGAAGTGATGTCATAGTCGCTCAACACCACAGGCGCCATTTTGCTTTCATCGGCATTATAAACCAGCGTTTTACCGCCGGTAACTTTCTGCGTCGCAAATCCACTAAAGACCTCCCCGCTCTCTTTGTGCTTAAAGGTATCTGCAACGCTAAACGAAACACAGATAAACAATATCGCTACTCTAATTACTTTGGCTTCTGTTTTCATAACAACCTCTGCATAAACTTTAATGTCAGATTTTTAGAAAGTATTCCATCAGGTCCGGGCCGTTTTGTATTTCGAAGCCGGACTCGAAGCTGTTTCGATCGCAGTAGGGTTTGTTCAAAATGCCTTTGATGCCGTTGCCGGCCATTGCGAACGGAACCGGCTCGCCGATATGGCATCGTTCGGCCACCGGCGTCGGGTGGTCGGGCATGACCAGAATGCGGTAGTGGTCGTATGCCTGAACGGCTTCATAGACCGGGCCGACAATAAATCGATCGATTTGCTCAAGAGCCGCTTTTTTCTGTTCGGCACTGCCGTTGTGTCCGGCCTCATCGGGGGCCTCAATATGCACGAAAACAACATCATACTTGTCCATCGCCTCAATCGCGGCCTCGCCCTTGCCCGCAAAGTTCGTATCCAGATACCCGGTCGCACCATCGACCGAAATAAGATCAAAGCCAATCAGCTTGGCCAGGCCCCGAACCAGGTCAACGGCTGTAATGGCCGCTCCTTTCAGGCCGTATTTCTTTTCAAACCGTTCCATACAGGCCTTTTGGCCCTGTCCCCACAGCCATACCGAAGAGACGGGGTTTTCGCCCAGATCGCTGCGCACTTTGTTAATCGGATGGTTTGCGAACAGCTGCGAGGATTTTGCGATAAGCTGATTCAGAAAATCGGCCTTTTTTCCCTTGGGCAGGATTTTCGACAGCTTTTCGGCGATAAAATCATGCGGCGGCTGTGTTATCACCTTTGAAAAATCCACTCCGCTGATAACGGCCAGATGCCGATAGCTGACGCCGGTATAAAACTTGATCGTATCCGAGGCCGCCGCATTCGCCAATTCGTGAATTAAGGTGATGGCTTCTTTTGTCGAGATATGCCCGGCACTGTGATCGACCATCGCATCATCCGCCGTTGTGACCAGGTTACACCGAAAGACCCAGTCATCCGGCTTGAGAGCAATTTCCTGAGCTGCCGCTTCGATCGGCGCCCGTCCGGTGTAGCAGGTCTTCGGATCATAGCCCAGCAAACTCATCATGGCCACATCACTTCCGGCTGCCATTCCTTCCGGAACCGTTAAGCAGACGCCCTGTCGGCCATCGGTCACGATTTTGTCCATATTCGGCGTATCGGCGGCTTCAATGACGGTTTGTCCTTCGAAGCATTCCTGCGGATTGTCCGCCGCGCCGTCAGGAACGATGATGACATACTTAGTGTTCACTACTCGGTGTCCTCCGGAATATCAATAATTCGAATACAAATCGGTTGGCCGCTGACAATATCCAATTGCTCGATCTCTTTGAGAGCGGCGGTCATATTTTTCTGTCTTGTTGGATGTGTGGTAATCACGACGGGAACCGTGTTATCCGGCCCGGCCCACTCGTGCTGCATTGCGCCGCTGATACTGATGTCGTGCCGGCCCAGCACCTGGCCATATTTCGCAAAGACGCCGGCCTGATCGTTAGCCATAATTCGGACATAAAATCGACTGTCCACCTCATCGATGGGCTTAATCTGTACCGTCCGCCCGGTCTCGGTTGCCATCGCCATGGTTTCAAAGACACGCCGGCTGTTGCCCAGAGCAATCTCAATAATATCCGCCACAACAGCACTGGCGGTTGCCATCATCCCGGCGCCGCGGCCATAAAAAACGGCATTCCCCACCGCATTACCAAAAACACTAACAGCATTGAAAGGGCCGTCCACCCGTGCCAGTGGATTATCCTCAGAAACAAAGGCCGGATGCACCCGCAACGAAATTCGCCCGCCAGCGTCTTTTTCACCGATAGCCAGCAGTTTCAGGATATAGCCCATTTCCAGAGCGCTGCGAATATCGACAATATCCACATTTTCAATGCCCTCGATATAAACATCATCCATACTCAGCGTGCAGTTAAAAGCAAGCCCGCCCAAAATCACCAGTTTGTGCGCGGTATCTCCACCGTTGACGTCGAGTGTCGGGTCGGCTTCGGCGAATCCTTTGGCCTGTGCTTCCTTGAGTACCTCGGCAAATTGCGACCCGTTATATGTCATATTGCTTAGAATGTAGTTACAGGTGCCGTTAAAAATGCCGTAAAAGCCGTTGATTTTGTTTGCCGCCAACCCCGTGCGAAACGCTGAAACAATCGGGATGCCCCCGCAGCAGCTTGCTTCAAAAGCGATACAACGATTGGCGTCGAGCGCTTCGGCGAAAAGTTCCAATCCCCGCTCGGCCAGCAGCGCCTTATTCGCGGTAACAACATCCTTACCGCTGCGAAGCAGTTTCGACTGGATGTCTTTTGCAACGGTTGTTCCGCCGACCAATTCCAATGCGATATCGATGGAGTCGTCATCCAGAAGAACATTCAGGTCATCGGTTAAAAGGCCCTCCGGCAGATCAAACTCCCGCGGACTGGTCGTGTCCTTGTCAACAACACAGGCAAGTTCAATCATCAACCCCGTTCGAGCGGTAATTTCGTCTGCGTTTTCAGATAAGATTCTGGCCACGCCCGTACCCACAATTCCATACCCGACCAAGCCAACTTTTACAATTTTTTGTTCCATGAAATCCCTCGGTTGCCATAATTTTGAATACGGATGCAACTTTAGGCCAAAACGGTCGTTAGGTCAAGTGAAAAACCCATCAATAGGTGTGGACCCACAAGGGAATTAGTTGTCAAATGGCATCTTTACACCGCCGCTGGGCGTGTGTTTGATGTTGCTTTTTCTCCCCGCTTCGACCTCAATCTTCAGGTCCATCGAACCCGGCTGCACTCTGCATACTTGGCCAACTTCAATATCTTCCGGCTTACCGTCAAGAATTTGGGCATAGCTGAATTTTGGCAAGATTCGGGCGATTTTCAGTGTAGCCACTTTCCCCTCATCGGCCCCCAGTGTTTCCTGTGTCTGCGGATCGACAATTTGCTTGCCTTCTGCAAAGACCTCATATAGAGTACCCGGCTTCATCCGCTGGCCGCCCTGATCGAGAATAATGCTTCCCGCCTCGGCCAAAGCAACCCGTACCGGATACACATCATTGAGTACATCCTCAATAATACCCCGTGCGGCCATATCCAAAAAGGCGTCTTTAATCTGGTCAAAATCCCGCTCGTCCCGCCGCCACTCATCGGCCAACGATTTAACTTCCGGCGTCTCCAGCTTAATGCGGTACTCGTGGGAAAACGCAACCTGTCGTGTCGCGGGAACCAGCAGCCGAATCTCGCCGACAAAATGCCCTCGGTACTCTGCCGAACGAATCCCGGTGGTAGGAATATCTTTTAGTTCAGTGGTGATCTCGGCGCGTCGAATCCGCCCGGCGAGCAAATAATCCGCTCCCTGCAACTGCTTGAGGCGTCCCTTTTGCTCGAGGTCCGTATCGCCGGACTTGATAAGGTTTATTTCGTCTCGAAACGCCTTGTCATAATCCCTTTCGAGCAGGTCAAATCGGTTGCTGTCGCGCAAAAGCGTCGTCAATCGCTGGGAGAACTGTTTGGTCAATTC
>QNBU01000024.1 GCA_003644215.1 Planctomycetota bacterium | reverse complement strand
GGTTCATACATCAGCTACCCCATCGCCCTCAGCTCGCCATCCCGTAGCTCTCACGGCTCGCACGAAGAGACTCCCGACTTAGGCTTCCGTGTCGCCTCCGTCCCTGAACCGTGCAGTTTGGTGTTGCTGTTATTGGGTGGATTAACCGTAGCGAGAAGAAGAAGGTAAGGGATATTTCTCTTTATCCTTTTTTTCTTTTACCCTTTTCATGCTTGCCCTGTTAGAGTTTCAATTATGTATTATGTTTATGTATTACTCAGTGAGACAGACGGGCTGTTTTATACCGGAGCCGCATCTGATTTAAAGCAAAGGATACATAAACACAATGAAGGGCAAGTGCCGTCAACGAAAGATCGCCGTCCGTTGAAGTTGATATATTACGAGGCTTGTCTTAGCAAGAGTGATGCTTATCGCAGGGAAAAATACCTAAAGACCGGAATGGGTAAAAGATATTTACGCAATCGTCTTAAGGATACGCTTGAGAAACTCTAACAGGGGAACGGTGCAGGGGCAAAGCCCCTGCTCGATACAGAATATTGAAGAGCCGAAAGATGCACACAAGTGTCTTTCGGCCTTTTTAATGGAATGTGGGTATCGCTTGTCCCACGGGCAATTTCTGTTTGCATTTTTCACAAAATCTGCGACAATACCAACCGGTAATATAAAGGATTTTCGGAAGTGAAATGTTTTCAGAGGTGAATTAATGAAAAAACAGACAGAGTATAATATAACTTTTGGCGGCATCGGCGGGCAGGGAACCATTAAGGCCTCCGAGATGGTTGGCTTTGCGGCGATGTATGACGGGTATCATGTCAAAAAGTCTGAAGTTCACGGTATGAGCCAGCGGGGCGGTTCCGTTGAGTCGCATGTGCGCTTTGGCAAGAAGATATATTCACCTTTGGTTGCCCCCGGTCAGGCGGATTTCCTCCTGTGCTTCCAGGGTGATGAGCATTATCGTCTGAAGCCATTTCTGAAAACAGACGGCATTGATTTAGTAGGGTATCTCAAGCCCGCATTGGATCTCATCGAAAACCCGCGACATCTCAATACCGCATTGGTTGGCGTTTTAGCCGCTTATTTACCCATCAGCAACGCCAGTTGGCAAAAGGCCCTGAAAACAGTATTTAAGCCATCGATTCTTGACGGTAATAAAGCCGTTTTCAAAAAAGCAAAATCTCTTGTAAAATAATTAAGCATCCCGATCTATCAGGATGTCTTAGTTTTGAAATTTGAGATTTGAAATCTGAGCTATTTTTGGGAGTTGACTATGATTTGGAATGAATCGATAGAAACCATGTCGCTGGAGGACTTGAAGAATATCCAGTCTGATCACCTGACTCAGCTTTGCAGGTATGTTTACGAGAACTGTCCTGCCTATAAGCAAAAGTTCGACGCCCACAGCATCAGTCTTTCTGATATCAACTCGATTGATGACATCGTTAAACTTCCCTTTACGACCAAGATGGACATGCGGGACAATTATCCTTTCGGTTTGTTTTCGCGCCCTCGGACAGATCTGGTGGAGATTCATGTTTCCAGCGGCACAACGGGCAATCCGACACTGGTGGGCTATACACGGGATGATATTTCTCTGTGGTCGGAGGTCATGGCGCGAACGCTCTGTTGCGCGGGAGCCGAACCGGATGACACCGTGCAGATCGCCTATGGTTACGGGCTGTTTACCGGCGGCCTCGGCTTTCATTATGGCGCATTGGAAATGGGGCTGACAATTATCCCCACCTCTTCGGGCCAAACCAAGCGGCAACTCAAGATTATGCAGGACTTCAAGCCGCGAATTTTGTGCTGTACGCCCAGTTATTGTTTGTATATGGCTGAAGAGGCGAAGGAACTGGGGATCGACCCGCGTTCGGCCAGTTGGTATATTGGCATCTTTGGCGCCGAACCCTGGAGTGAAGCAATGCGGGGTGAGATCGAGGCGGCCTGGAATATGCTGGCGACCGATGTTTACGGGTTGAGTGAGATCATCGGCCCCGGCGTGTCGCAGGAATGTACCTACAAAGAGGGGCTCCATATTTATTCTGATGTGTTCTACCCCGAAATCATCGACCCGGAAACCGGCCAAGCGGTTGCCGAAGGCGAAGATGGCGAATTGGTCGTTACCACGCTGACCAAGCAGGGCATCCCGCTGATTCGCTATCGCACGCGGGACATTGTGTCTATGACAACCGAGCCGTGCAAATGCGGCCGCACCAGCCCGCGCGTCAGTAAGATCAAGGGCCGCACCGATGATATGATCGTCGTTCGCGGGATCAATGTGTTCCCGTCGCAGATCGAGCATGTGCTGCTGGGTATTGAGGGTACGCAGCCGCATTACCAGATTGTGATTGACCGGGCGGCGCATAAGCTGGATCAGGTTGAGATCATGGTGGAAGTGGACGAAAAGATATTCTCCGACGAGATCAAGCAAATGAGTGCGTTGAGTGCAAAGATCAAAAAAGAGATCGAAGCGGTCCTGTCTATCGGCGTAAAGGTACATCTGGTAGAGCCAAAAACAATCGAGCGCAGCATGGGCAAGTCCAAACGCGTCGTGGATAAGCGGAGTTTGTAAAAAATGGAACCGCAGATTTCGCAGATTACACAGAAAAATAAAAGAGATCCGTTGAGTTATGATATTATTGGCGCAGCGATGGAAGTTCACCGGGAATTGGGTCCAGGTTTTTTAGAGGCGGTCTATCAGGAAGCAATGGAAATTGAGCTTCGGGAAAGAAAAATGCCGTTTATATCGCAGCCCCGAGTCAAATTACATTATAAGCAGTTTTCGATGGACAAGTACTATATTCCGGATTTCATTTGTTTTGACACATATGTTGTCGAAATCAAAGCGGAAAGTAATATGACGGTGGTTGATGAAGCACAAATTATCAATGTCCTGAAGGCCTCACGGTTACAAACAGGGTTGCTGATTAATTTTGAACAGCCATCCTTGAAATATAAACGGTTCATTTATACATAAATAGCCCGCAGGATAAGCAGTTTCTTTTTTTCTGTGAAATCTGCGAAATCTGTGGTTTCAGAGAAAGGAAGAATGCTATGAAGATCACGCAAATCAGCGTATTTTTGGAAAATCGCAAGGGGCGTTTGTCCCAGGTCTGTTCGATGCTGGGTCAGGCGGGCATTAATATCCGTGCTTTGACCATTGCCGAAACGGAATCATTCGGCGTACTTCGAATGGTCGTTGATAAGCCGTCCGAGGCGGCTGATCTTTTCCGTAAAAACGGAATCACCGCCAATCAAACGGCTGTTGTTGCCGCCGAGGTTCCCGATAAGCCCGGCGGGCTGGCCGAAGTCCTCAAAACGCTTTCAGACAGCGATGTCAATGTTGAGTATATGTACGGTTTTGTCGAAAAACATTCTGAGAATGCCCTGCTTGTTTTCCGCTTTGATAATCCCGAACTGGCAGCCCGAATACTGAGAGAGAACGGCCTGAAAGTGATCGATGAAAAAGGCATTCAGGGACTCTGATTTACTGGAACCAACGATGGAAATCACCTATTGGAACAAGAACATTGAAACGATGGATCGACCTGCTATTGAGGCCCTTCAACTCCAGCGGCTCCGAGAATTGGTCGATCAATCGCTCAAGATGGATTTTTATAAAAACCGACTTTTAAGGGTCGGGATTACCTCCTCGGAAGATATACAGTCGCTGGATGACTTGCGGCGGCTGCCGTTTAATGTCAAAGATGACCTGCGTCAGAACTTTCCCACAGGACTGCTGGCGGTGGATATGCGTGATGTGGTTCGGGTTCACTCCTCCAGCGGCACGACCGGTATTCCAACGGTCATCTATTTTTCGCGGCAGGATATGGACAACTGGACCGATCTGTTGGCACGAAGCATCGTTGCGACTGGCTGTTGTCAGGATGATGTCTTTCAGAATATGATGACCTACGGTCTGTTTACCGGCGGCCTTGGATTGCACTATGGAGCCGAACGGGTCGGTATGACCGTGATTCCTGTCGGCGGCGGTAACACGCAGCGGCAGGTGCAGATTATGAAGGATTTCAAGACGACTGTCCTGCATGTAACGCCGAGCTATCTGCTGCATATCCATTCCAAGCTGGAAAGCTTCGAGACCCGTCCCGAAGACCTGTATATCCAAAGGGTGTTTTTGGGTGCTGAGCCGTATTCAGAAAACACCCGCCTGAAACTTGAAGATTTATATGGCATTGACGCATACAATTCCTATGGTCTCAGCGAGATGAACGGCCCCGGCGTGGCGTTTGAGTGTGTGTATAAACAGGGTATGCATGTTTGGGAAGACGCCTACATACTGGAAATCATCGACCCGGAAACGGGTGAAATCCTTCCCGATGGTGAGCAGGGTGAGGTGGTGCTGACTAATCTGGTGCGTTCGGCGATGCCGCTGTTTCGGTATCGTACCCGTGACCTGGCGTATGTGAACTCGGAGCCGTGCCGTTGCGGCCGAACACACCGCCGGCTCTCACGCATTCAGGGACGAACCGACGACATGCTGATTATCAACGGGGTTAATGTATTCCCATCCCAGATTGAAGAAGTGATTATGGCAATTCCGGAGGTGGGGACAAACTATCTGATCCATCTGACCAAAATCGGTTCACTGGACAAGTTGGCGGTCAAAGTCGAAATATACTCAAAGCTGTTTACCGGTGATATGAGTGCGTTGGATGGTCTGAAAGCGAAAATCAAAGAAAAACTGCGGGCCTCGATCACCATTAACCCGGTGATCGAACTGCATGAGCCCGGAGCGCTGCCGCACTCAGAAGGCAAGGCCAAACGGGTACTGGACGAACGGGAGCAACTATAAAAAGGAACCACGAATGAACACCAATAAACTTAGGGGCAGGATATGGCAAAGCAATTAACGATTTTTATGGAAAATCGTCCCGGCAGGATGAAATCTATTTCGGATGTACTGCTGGAGAATAATCTGAATATCTGGGCATTCACGATTCAGGATCGCGGCGAATTCGGTTTGATGAAGCTGATTGTTGACAAACCTGAAAAAGCGCACTTAATCTTGGCCGACCGTGGGTTTGCCTGTGTACTCAAGGATGTGTTGGCGGTAACGGCCGAAAACGACCAGCCTGGCAATCTGGACAGATTGACCACGGCGCTATTGGAAAAGGGCGTGAACATCAAAGATGCTTACGGGTTTGTTTCCCCCAAGGATCGGCAGGGCATTTGCCTGATAGAGGTTGAAAATCCGGACGGCGTGGACTTGGAAGAAGCCATCGCCGCTCATGGCTTTACACTCCTGACCGGCAAAGAGCTCTATGAACTTTAGCGAACAAAAGCCCGATGCAATGACGGAAAATGCTTACGATTATAAAGAAAATTGAAAGTTGAAAATGGACATTCTCCCCGCGATAGACTTAATTGACGGCCAGTGCGTTCGTCTGATTCAGGGCCAGTACGATAAGAAGATTACCTATAAAGATGACCCGGTTGCCCAGGCACAGGAGTTTTATGATGCCGGTGCCAAGTGGCTGCATGTGGTCGATCTGGACGGAGCCAAAGAAGGGCGTCCCGTTAATGCCGAGGTTGTAGCGAAAATCGCAGAAGAGGTCCCGATGAAGGTCGAACTCGGCGGCGGCATTCGGGATGAAGCGGCGATTGTTACGATGCTGGATGCGGGTGTAACCCGGCTGATTCTTGGCTCCAGCGCCATCAAACAGTTTGACTGGTTTGGCGAAATGGCCCGGAAATATCCGAATCGGCTTGTCTTGGGACTGGATGCACGAGGTGCGAACTTAGCGACCGAGGGCTGGCTGGATCAGGGGTCGCAAAGTATCCTTGATTTTGCCAAGCAGGCCGCCGACCTGCCGCTGGCCGCGATCATCTACACCGACATCAGCAAAGACGGGATGCTCGCCGGGCCGAATATCGAACGAACAAAGCAGCTTGTCGAGGCGGTGAATCTTCCTATCGTAGCCGCCGGTGGCGTAACAACAGCCGAAGACATCAAAACCCTCAAAGCCGCAGGCGTCGCCGGAGCCATCATTGGCCGCGCCCTCTACGAAGGAACCATCACCCTAACCGAAGCACTCCAAGCCGAAAAGTAAGTGGATCAAGCGCTGCAAAATCTGAATATCGCATACCGCCGCTCTGCAAGAGCCAAACGGATGCGGATTACGATTGCCCCGACACAGGTGATTACTGTAACAGTTCCCGCCAATAGTTCGCTTGAGCGTGCAAAAGAGTTTGTGCAGTCCAAACAGATATGGATACAAAAGCATCTTACAAAGATGCGGCAGGCCAAAGACCTGCAAAAAGACCAGCCGGAGTTGTCCCGGGAGGAACTCAATAAGGCACAGGATGGATTGTTTGCCCGGCTGGAGCGGTTTTCGAATGAGTATAATCTGCCGTATCGCCGAGCGGCGTTTCGCTGTCAAAAAACCAAATGGGGCAGTTGCTCATCGCAAAACAATATCAGCTTAAACATCAACATAGCTTTCCTTCCCGAACATCTTCAGGACTATATTCTGCTGCACGAACTTTGCCACATCCGGCACATGAACCACAGCGGGGACTTTTGGGTACAGTTGGACCAATACTGCGACGGCAAAGCCAAAGCATACGCCAAGGAACTGAAAACGCACCGAATGAAAACAAGAGCATGATTCTAAGGATTTCTTAAACAAGCCAGCGTGATTTTGATTTGTGTGTAATCGACCTGTCCGTTTAGATGGTCAAAGATGAGCTTTAACTGTTTACTGCCGATTTTTCGGATGGCCTGTCGGATTTTTCCGGTGGTTTTCTCATCGACCCAGATAGAAGAATCTGAGATGTTTTCCTGTTGAATGAATTCGACCAGATACTGCACGGTTGTCGATTCGGCGCGGTTGATGGTTGCGGCGATTTCACGGATGGGGCGTTGCTTCGCAAATAGTTCAAAAGCCCTGTCTTTGGCGATGCTTTGGGAGGGGCGGCGTTTTTGTTGAGTTGCAAAGCTGGCCGTTGTCGTTTCGTCGCTGACATCCATTTCGAGAAGGTGCTTTTCGCAATACTTGCCGATGATCGTCAGCACGGGACGGCCGTACTGTTGGTGTTTTTTTGTGCCGATGCCTTTGATATTCATCAACCCTTTTGGCATCGACGGTCGCTGCTTGGCCAGGTCTCGCAGGGTTACATCGCCAAAGACCACAAACGGCGGAACCCCTCTTTCACGGGCCTCCTGCTTGCGAAATTTACGAAGTTCCTCAAATAAACCTGCATCCACACCTTCCCACGATTCGGTGGTCGGCTTGGAGACGCGGGTTGTTTTCTTTTCAGCGGGTTTCAGCAGGCGAGGCGTTGCTTGGCCTTTCAGTACTGTTCGCCCCTTTTCGGTAACGGATAGTTGATTATATTCGCCGTATTTTTCAAGATACCCCTGCCCGACGAGCTGCTCAATCCACCCCTGCACAACGGACTTGGGGGAATCTTCCAGCAGGGCGTAGGTACTCAATTTGTTATGTCTGTTTTCGAGTACCCGCTTGTCTTTTGAGCCGACTAATACAAGAGCGGTATAGCTGGAGCCGAATCGTTGTTCAAGACGCACCACACACGACAGGATCTTCTGAGCGACGACCAGCGTGTCTTCAATCATATCCACTTCGCCCAGACAAATATCACAGGCGGTGCAATTATCCTTGCCCAAAGTTTGCCCGAAATAATCCAGAATTGTTTCGTGCCGGCACAGCGCGCTCGTGCAGAATCCGTACATCCCATTGAGTTTATCCATCGCGACATCCTGTGCCTCGGCGGGCATATCGCGCATCAGAAACTTCCAGATGCCATAATCGGCGCCGGAATAGAATAGACAGCATTCGGCATTTAGCCGATCCCGTCCGGCCCGGCCGCTTTCCTGCTGATAATTTTCCAGCGACTTGGGCATTCCGGTATGGATGACAGTGCGGACATTGGACTTATCGATCCCCATCCCGAATGCGATAGTCGCGACAATCGTATCGACCTCGTCATTGATAAAGCGATCCTGATTGCGTTTTCTCTCCTCCGCGTTCATCCCCGCATGATAGGGGGCGACCTTGTAGCCGCGTCCCTGAAGATCGCTGCACAACTCGTTGACATCCTTTCGTCGGATGCAATAGATAATACCGGATTCGCCTTTGTAGCGATCCAGAACTGAGCAAACCTGCGTGACAATATTTTTTTTGGGCTGGACTTTATAGCTAAGATTGGGCCGGTCAAACGAGCCGACCAGCATTGCGGGGTCATTCAGAGATAGTTGCCGGGCGATATCGCCGCGAACCTGTTCGGTTGCGGTGGCGGTATAGGCCGCGATGGTTACTTTGGGGAACATCTCCCGCAGCCGTCCCAATTGTCGATATTCCGGACGAAAATCATGCCCCCACATACTTACGCAGTGGGCCTCATCAATGGCAAAATAGGCCAATTTTGTATTTCGCAGCAGATTCAGCATCCCATCGGTCAGCAACCGCTCCGGCGACAAATACAGCAGCTTGACCAATCCCTGTCCAATCGAATCGATTGTCTCGGTCTGCTCGACGCCGGACATCGAACTATCCAACCGCATCGCGTCCACGCCGCATTGAATCAATGCATCGACCTGATCCTTCATCAGCGAAATCAGCGGCGAAACAACAACCGCCATCCCCTCACTTGCCATTACCGGGGCCTGATAGCACAGCGATTTACCCCCGCCCGTCGGCAAAACAACAACACAGTCCCGCCCGCGACGCAGCGACTCCATCGCCTCTTTCTGAAAAGGCAAAAACTCGTTATACCCCCAGTATTTCTCTAACGCCTGCTGAATATATTTCATTTTAAGCTCTGAGATGGCATTTAACACAGATTACACCCTAATCCGACCCCGGAAGTATAGCATTCCCGACAACATTATCAAGAATTTTAATGGGACGGCGGCACGAGTTTCCAGCCCGTGAATCACGGCCGGAGTTTGCTTTGTGGAATTTCTTTGACGAGAGGCCATTTTTTGAGTAAACTGCTCCGTTTACAGCATTTATTAAACCCGTAACGGGAGGAAATTTTATGGATTTGGACAAAAAAATTACCGCTGAAGGCATTACTTTTGACGATGTGCTGCTGATTCCGGCCCGGAGCGACTTCGTACCCAGTCAGGCCAGCACCGCAACGCGGCTAACCCGCAATATCAACATCAATATCCCGATTATTTCCGCAGCGATGGATACCGTAACCGAGTCTGCGCTGGCGATTGCACTGGCCCAGGAGGGCGGTATCGGGATTATTCACAAAAATCTGAACATCGAGGCTCAGAAACGCGAAGTAACCAAAGTCAAACGCTCCGAAAACGGCGTTATTCAGGATCCGGTGACACTCAGTTCAGATTTATCAGTAACAAAAGCTCGACAATTGATGAAAGAGCAAAATGTATCAGGGATTCCGATTGTCGATCATGGCAAGCTGGTGGGGATCCTGACCCGCCGGGATTTGAAATTTCTTAAAGATGATACCGTTCGTATCAAAGATGTGAT
>QNBU01000023.1 GCA_003644215.1 Planctomycetota bacterium | reverse complement strand
ATGCTCAACGCCGCCGGTCGTATGGGACACGCGCGGCTGGCTGTGGAACTGCTGACTACCGATAGCAAGGTTCGCGCGATGCAGATCGCCGGATACCTCAAGGACCAGAACCGATTGCGGCAAAAGTGTCAGCGGGATATCTTCAAACAGGCCAAACAACGCATCACCCAGACGGGGCTAAACCACCCGGATCGCAAAACCATCGTTTTGTCGGATGAAAACTGGCACACTGGTGTCATCGGCATTGTCGCCTCAAAGGTGATCGACACCTATTACCGCCCAACGATTATGATTAACGCCTCAGATGGTATCGGGAAGGGTTCGGGGCGATCTGTCGCTGGGTTTGATCTGCACGGCGCGCTAACGGCCTGCGGCGGGCATCTGATCAGCTTCGGCGGCCATAAAATGGCGGCAGGGCTAAAGATCGACATGGACAATATCGCCGCGTTCGCTGAGGCGTTTGAGGCATACGCACACGAAAATATGGAAGACGGAACACTAGACTCCTATTTGGACATCGACGCCGAAGCACGGATTGTTGATTTCAATGAGGGCGTCATGCGGGAGCTGAATATCCTGGAGCCGTTCGGGGCGGGCAACCCAAAGCCGCTCTTTGCCGCACGGGGCGTGAAGTTGATCGCTCCGCCGCGAACCGTCGGCAGCCGCAACGACCATTTGCAGATTTCAATCTCCGACGACAGCGGCGCCGTTCGCTGCATCGGTTTCGGCATGGGCAAGCTGGAAAAGAAACTGCTGGAAACCGACCGATTCAGCGTCGCGTTCGAGCCGCAATACAACACCTACAACGGCCGCACCAACTTACAGTTTGTGCTAAGTGATATTCAGTTCGAATAACTTTACCTCATCTCCCACAGCAAGCACCGATTGACCGTGCCATCCCACAGGGAGTAAGAGTGTACACTTTAGTGTGTTGTGAGCCGAAAACAAGCTAAAGCTTGAACTCTTACAAACCCTCTGCATTCAGACAAAATGTTAGTCTTCCCAGACGCCGAGGGGGGTTGGGCCGCAGAGGTTTTCTTTTTTGGCCGCTACACGGCCGCAGCTTTTGCAGACAAACTGTGGGTCGCGGACCAAATGAGCGTACTGATCCGGGCTGTCCTTAGCCGCCCCTTGACCGTATAGTTTGCACAGATGCTGATCGTGATTTTCGCATGAACACTCAGCCATATTTCTATTCTCCGTTTTGCTTTTCAGTTTCTGTTTCAGGGGTTTCTTTTTTCTCAATCAGAGTAATCTTTTCGATTTCAAAACAGCCCAGCGTGTTTACCAGGCCGAAGAAGTCTGTGGGTTCACCGTTGCCGCGGGCCAGGGCGATATGCCCGGGGCCGAAACCGCCCTGTTCAGACCGGGTGGCATCTAGGCCGATCCAGGTATCGCCGATATAGACCTCTACCCACATATGTCCGCCAAAGATGCTTTGTTTGGACAAAAACGAATCGGTATAAACCACGCCGCAGACGACCCGCGCGGGAATGCCAACGGCCCGACACATCGCCGCGGCCAATACCGCGTGTTCGGAACAGTCCCCCTGCCGGGTCTCGGCCACTTCCGCCGCCGAGGCATATCCTACGGATAAGTCTTTTTGGATGATGTAGCCATCGGCAAAGGCCTCGATCTGGCGGGCCGCCGCGGCTGTGTCCGGGGCCTCTTTAACCGCTTGTTTTGCCAGTTCAATGACCTTTTCGTTGTCACACTGCAAGTAGTCGGTTGCCTTTAGAGCCGCCGCCGCATTGGGATCGTCGCCGGTGTAAGGGAAAGGGACATTTTTGGCGGCCGCGAAATCGGTTACTGTTACCACAATCCCCGCCTCGGACGGCTCAACGCTTTGGCAGGGCGAAACGGGCAGTTTGAGTTTTTTGTCGGTGGTTGGTTTCAGGGTATAGCTGACCGATTCAATCGTGTGCAGATTTGTCAACCTGACCGGGCTGGCGATGCTGAGTTTTTCGAGAAAATCAACCGTGTCCACATCGCTCATGGCAAAACTCTTCTCACACGCCACCATCTCCAGTTCCATCCCTATCATCGGAACCAGCGTTTTGAGTGCCTTAAACTTTTTGTCCACATAGCTGGTTGCTACAATCGACTGGTCTTTAACAGTCATTATGGTAACAACTTCGGTCAGGTTCAGCGGGCGGCCGAACAGGTCAATTTCTTTCATCTCACCAACTTGCACCTCTGCCGGGATACCCATCATCATGTCCGGCCGGAAAACGCTGGCCGTGTAGGATGTACCGGCCTTGAGGCCTCGCTTTTCCTGGAGCAGCCGCAGTCCTTCATTGAGCAGTGCGCCTTGGGGCCAATCGATGGTTCTTTCCTGCGGCTGTCCCATGACCTGGCGGGTCGTCGTTACTTTGCCATTGGCAACGGTCCCGATGGTTTTCTGTTCGGTGCCGCTGGTCGTCATCGTCATCTCAAAGCCCAGCGGTTTGCCATCCGGCGTTTCGATGTGAGTCTCTTGCGAGGTAATGGTAACAGCTTGTCCGCCGCGGCCCAGCGTCATCGAAACGCACTCGGCGGTGACGACCTTGTCGTTTTCGACTGTGCGGATATGAACGGCATGGCCAATCTTTTTGCCCTGCAGCAGGATCGCCATGTAATCTGTCTCCGCGACAGACACCGAAGCCATCATCACAAACAGACACACAGTCAATACTTTGAGAAACCTGTTCAAGTTCAGCCGTTTCATTTGATATCCTTTCACTGGAAAACTCTAAATTCCAAGCACTAAATCCGAAACATGATCCGTCGCAAAGCCGTTATCGTTTATATCTGAATTACCACCTTATACCTGACTATTGTATCGAACCGCCCGGCAAAACTCAATAAAAAGCGGATGATTCTATAAATAGTATCTAATGCCGATTTATCCTTAAAAACAGGATAAAACAGGTGAAAACCCTTGTTTTAGAGGGTAAATCCTTTTGAACAACATCCAAAAACCCCTTTGGCATTATCAAAAAAGCTGGTATAATACCGCCGTTTTCAAGGATTTTGGCAAACGATTTAATAGCATAGGAGAGTTGCTTTGGTTGATATGACGCTTTTAGAAACGCATGGGCTGGTTAAGAAATACTCCGGCCGGACGGTCGTCAATGAGGTCAATATCACGGTGGGCCAGCGGTCCATTGTGGGGCTGTTGGGCCGTAACGGCGCCGGCAAGACCACAACCTTTCGTATGTGTATTGGGATGATCGTGCCCGAAAGCGGCCTCGTTCAGTTTGAAGGCCACGACATCACCAAGCATCCGATGTACAAACGCGCCCGGCTGGGTATGGGCTATCTGTCGCAGGAGCCCAGTGTTTTCCAGCGGCTGACCGTGAAAGATAATCTGCTGGCGATCTTAGAGACGATGGCGATCAGCCGCGGCGAACGAAAACGCCGAGCCGCCGATCTCATCGAGCGATTCGGACTGGGAGAGGTCGTCCACAGTCAGGCTCGGTTCCTCTCCGGCGGCGAACGACGCAAACTGGAGATCGCCCGCGCGATGGTAACGAACCCGTCGCTGATTTTGCTGGACGAGCCGTTTTCCGGCGTGGACCCGATTGCTGTCGAAGAACTGCAAGGGGAAATCCGCCGCTTGGTCGCTTCCGGCGTGAGTATCCTGATTACCGACCATAATGTCGAACGAACGCTCGAAGTCGCCGACAAGGCCTATATCATGGATCACGGTAAAGTCATCGCCGAAGGTGCCCCTAAGGACATCATCCAGAACGAACTGGTCAAAAAGAGTTACCTCGGCTCCACCTTCAAAGGCGACGAATTTGATGAGCCGGAGCAGTAACACGCATAGATTCAGTTAGGAGCTTTGGCTTATATGACAGACTATTCCACATGTACAATTACACAGTACCCGACGCCGGTGCTGATGGACAGGGCGAAACCGGTTGCGGAGATTAATGATGAGATTCGTGTGCTGGCCGAGCGGATGATTGACATTATGGTCGAGACCAAAGGTGTCGGGTTGGCCGGTCCGCAGGCGGGGGTGAATCTGCGACTCTTTGTGGTGTCTATTGACGGAACGAAAGAGAATGCAAAATGCTATATCAACCCCACGATCAAAGTGGAAGGTTCGGTTGTCGCCAGCGAGGAGGGGTGTCTGTCATTGCCGGGGATTTATGGCAAGATCAAACGCTTTTCAAAATGCACCGTAACCGCGACTGGTTTAGACGGCAACGAGTTTACCGAAGTCGGCGAAGGATTGTTGGGGCGGGCATTGCAGCATGAACACGACCATCTGGAGGGCCGGATGATCAAGGACCGGTTGGGCTACGCCGCCAAACTCAGATCAAAAAAGCCGTTAGAAGAGCTTGAAGCAGAATACGAGAAAACACAGTCAGAGAACAAATAACAGCTATGAAGATTATTTACTTCGGATCAGCCCAGTTCGGCATTCCTTGCCTGGAGGCCATTTATCACAGCGGCCATGAACTGGCTGGAGTGTTTACCCAGCCCGCGCGACCGGCCGGTCGGCATCGAAGCACGCCGCATCATACCGATGTTGATGTGTGGTGCGGCCAAAACAATGTGCCGTGTGTCGAGGCCGAAAATATCAATTCGTCGGAAATGGTTCAACAGGTCGCTGCTTTGGGGGCGGATTTACTGGTGGTCATCGCGTTTGGTCAAAAGATCGGTCAGGAAGTCATTGCCCTGCAAACCCACGGTGCGGTCAATGTTCACGCCTCGCTGCTGCCGAAATACCGTGGGGCCGCTCCGATCCATTGGGCGATCATGAACGGGGAAACTGAAACCGGCGTCAGCATTATCACGCTGGCGGATAAAATGGACGCCGGGCTGATATTGGCACAGGACACGACCGCAATTTCGCCGGACGATACCGTCAAATGTGTTCACGATAAGCTGTCAACCCTTTCAGTGGGCGTGCTGATGCAAACGATTGAGCAGATCGCTGATGAATCGGCGGGCTATCGCCAGCAGGATCCCGCACAGGTTACAAAGGCACCCAAACTTAAAAAGAAAGACGGCTATATCAACTGGGACAGCAGTGCCGGTCAAATCGTTAATCAGATTCGCGCTTTGTGGCCGTGGCCGGCGGCGGAGACGGTCTATGTCTGTTCCAAAACCGGCAAGAACTGGCGGGTTGGGATCGCTAAAGCTCGTGCCGTGGATCGGCCACGAAAACCGGGCGATATGACCGGTTCACTGGATGAAAATCTAAATGTCATTTGCGGCGATGGGGCTTTGCAAATCCTTGAGTTGAAACCAGCCGGTTCGCGATTGATGGAGTGGGCGGCATACACCAATGGGCATCAGTGCGTCGCCGGGGATTTGTTTGTTTCCAACGATAAGGCCCTCAACGGGATACGCTAAGGATGGCCGCTCCGCGCATTTTGACCGCTCGATCCGCCGCGTGGAAAACGCTAAACCGATGTACTATTTTCAAACACGACACCGCTGAAGTCTTGAGCCGTTTACTGAGTTGTACCGACCGTCCCGCTCAAGCGACCGATATTGTCTTCGGAGTAATTCGCAACCGGGCTGCGATTGACCATATCTTAAAAAACTGTTCGGCGCTCGATTCGGATCGGGTCAAGCCGTCTCAATGGAACCTGCTGCGGATCGGTGTTTACGAGTTGGTCTATGCTCCCAAGACCGCTGACTATGCGATCCTCAATGAAGCCGTGCAGTTGGCACAACAGGCCGGCTCGAAAAAGGGGGCCGGGTTTATCAACGCTGTTTTACGAAATGTCCAACGGGCGATTGAAGACAGGCAGGCGTCGCCTGAGGCGAAACGGATTCGCCGGACTGTGCCGCAAACGCCGGAGTTTGGGTGCTTGTTTAATGATGCGATAATGCCCGACCCGGATACTGAGGCAGTGCCGTATTTCAGCGCGGCCTTTTCCATTCCGCAATCGCTTATTGCCGAGTGGCTCAAGACCTTTGGCAAAGAGAAAACCCGCGCGATCTGTTTTGCGTCCAATCGGTCTCCGTCCGTCATCGCCCAGCCGAATACGCTGCATACGACGACGGTGGATTGGATAGACCGGCTTGGGGATGAAGACATCGCAATCGAACAACGCGCCGATGAGTTTCGAATTCGGCGAGGTGGAAAAATCAACACCAGCCGCCGTTGGCGGGAGGGTCTTTTTTTTATTCAGGACACCACCGCTGCTAATGCGATTAAAACACTGTCGCCGATGCCCGACTGGACTGTGCTGGATGTGTGTGCGGCGCCGGGCGGTAAATGTATGGCCTCGGCGGTGCGGATGCGGGATCAGGGGGTGATTCTGGCCAGCGATGCTGACGCTGAACGGCTCAAAAAGGTGCGGGAAAACGCCCAACGAATGCGGCTGCAATCCATCGAGATTGTCCCACCGTCTCAGCTTGAGAAAACCGTGCGAAAGTTGAAACGACTGGATGCGATTGTGCTGGATGTGCCCTGCTCCAATACCGGCGTGCTGGCCCGGCGGGTGGAGGCACGCTGGCGGTGGACGCCGGAGGCGGTCGCAAATCTTCGCCGGACTCAGCAGCAACTGCTGCACCAGGCGGCGGCCCTGGCGCATCGGAAAACAAAGATCCTGTACTCCACCTGCTCAATTCAGCCAGAGGAAAATGGCGAACAGATTCAGGCGTTTCTGGCACAGCACAACCGGTTTACATTGCTCACCGAGAAGCTGACCCTGCCGGCTTTGCAATCGCCGGACGCTTTCGATCACGACGGGGGCTATGCGGCGGTTTTGCAGTCGTTATAGGGACGCCGGACGCATAGCAGCGATATTCATTGGCCGATGAATGGTGCAGAAAACGAAGAATGGCAAGGCAACCTTGCCTGAAGGGGGATTAGTTGGTATAATCGCCGCTTTTAATGCTTTAGCTAAAAAACAGAGAGAACAGCACAATGGACATTGCAGAACAGGTCAACTTGCTCAAACGCGGCACAGTTGAGGTTTACAGTGCCGATGAACTCACCCAGCGGCTGACCGAGGCCGCCGCCAATGGCACGCAACTCCGCGCCAAGCTGGGTATGGACCCCACAGCCCCGGATATTCATCTGGGCCACACGGTGGTACTCCGCAAGCTGCGTCAATTTCAAGACTTAGGCCACAAAGCCATCCTGATCATCGGCGACTATACCGCCCGTATCGGCGACCCGACCGGCCAGAATACCACGCGGCCGATGCTGACCGCCGAACAAATCAAGGAAAACGCCCAGAGCTATTTCGACCAGGCCGGTAAGATTCTGGATATGTCGCCGGAAAAGGTCGAGGTCCGCTATAACAGCGAATGGCTGGCCGATATGAAGCTGGCCGATGTCATCAAGCTAACCGCCTCAATGACCGTCGCCCGGATGCTGGAGCGGGATACATTCGAGCTTCGCTACAAAAAGGGTGACCCCATCGGCGTCCACGAGTTTCTGTATCCGCTGATGCAGGGCCACGACTCGGTCGCCATCAAGAGCGACATCGAACTGGGCGGCACGGACCAGACCTATAATAACCTCGTCGGCCGGGATTTACAGCGATTAGACGGCCAAAAACCGCAGATTGTCATTACGATGCCGATTTTGGTGGGCTTAGACGGCGTACAGAAGATGTCTAAGTCCAAGGGTAACTATATCGGCGTTACCGATGCCCCGTCGGATATGTTCGGCAAGACCATGAGCATCCCCGATGAATTGATGGAAAACTATTTTACGCTGCTGACGGATATACCAACAGAGGAAATCGCGATTCTGTGCGACGGGTCCAAAACACACCCGAAAGAGGCCAAGGTCGAGCTCGGCAAGATCATCATCGAGCAGTTTTACGATGCCGAAGCGGCAGAGGCCGCCGCAACGGAGTTCAAGAAGGTTTTCGCCCAGAACAAACTGCCGGACGATATACCGGAAGTGGAAATAGCCGCCGAGCCGATGATGGCCAGTAAGCTGCTGGTCCAGTGCAACCTCGTTGCCTCCGGCGGCGAAGCTAAACGCATGTGCAAACAAGGCGGCGTGAAAATAAACGACGAAAAGATCGCCAATCCCGCGCAGGAAATTATCCCAATTGATGGCATGGTCATACAGGTCGGAAAACGCAAATTTGCAAAACTGAAGATTAAATAAATTTGCCACAGAGTACACAGAGATCACAGAGAGGGATTTTTTATATTTTTTTCTCTGAGTCCTCTGTGGCCTCTGTGGCAAAAAATCAAATGGAGCAAAAGATGAAGTTGCCGGACATTAAAAACGCAGGTCAATATACAGGGCTGTTCGTGGTCGATTTTGGCGATCATTGCGGCGTGGGATTTGTTGCTGAAGAAGTCGCCGAGCTTTTGGATAGCGAGCAATTCACTGATATAAAGGTCTATCAAGTTTACCGCGCCAATCCCGACGGCACGATGGAGCTAAAGGGCGTCAATAAAGAGACCTTTCAGCTTGAAGCAGGGATGTTCTTCTATGCCAACGATGCCGAAAGCGCTCGCGGCGACTATCAGCGGCTTTTGGCATGGTCAGATCAACAATTGCCGCCGGCTCGATGCAAAACACAGCTTGCTGATACTGATAATGCCCATTTGGTCGCCCTGATCTACCCGGCGGAGTTCGATGAGGCATTTAGCCGCTGGTTGCTGGATGGCAACTATCGTACCATCGGGCAAGTCGAAGGCGGCACTGGCGCAGTACAGCGATATTATGATGCCGAGCCGGAGGTACTGGAACGCAAACAACTTTGGCCTGCTACTTCAATTGAGCGTTTACAGGGTGAAGCGTTACTGGAAGCAACAAACAGGGCGATTGTACGATGAAGCATGAAGTCAGCCAAAAACAGCGGAAACTGGGCTTTGGGGCTGGTTTACTGCTGAGTGTTTTCGGCAGAAAGCCCCGGCCTCATTCGGCCGCCGAGCTTTATAAAAAAGATTTTCATCCCAATACTCAAAAAATGGGATTGCGTTTTTCGGATCGAATGCGTAAAGTATTTCGTCGGCAATGGTTGCGGCTTAAATAGCGAATGAGCATTAAAATGGAGAGGTGTCGGAGTGGCTTATCGAGCTGGTTTCGAAAACCAGTGTGCTCGTAAGAGTACCGGGGGTTCGAATCCCCCCCTTTCCGTTTTTTTATTTCCCGCCATAACAACATAACCCCTTTCGACCCACAAAGTTACAAGATGGTCTCTGGGGACACCTGCCATTTACAGGCGATGCTTTCAAGCGTTATCCTGTAGGGGCTACTACTACTGGGGTTCGGGGGCATTCTCGATGTTGACTGTGCGGGGCAGACCTATAATCACACCCATACGGCCGAGTTCACCGGCAACATTGGTCTGGTAAGGATCCAGTTCAAAACTGCGGCGAAAATTTTCTTCAGCCCGCACTTGGTCGCCTTCACCAAGATAGTAATACCCCAACAGCTTGTAGGGTTCGGGCGATTTGGGCGTCAAGCCGGTGGCCTGATAATAACAGCTCAGCGCATAGGCGCCAAGTTCCTCATTCTGGAACGCCTTACCTAATCGCACAGAGGCCGGAGCGGAAACGGCCGCCTGGCTGATAT
>QNBU01000022.1 GCA_003644215.1 Planctomycetota bacterium | reverse complement strand
TTTGACTATAAAGACATCCAAAAAGTACACGCACAGGAAACCTTAAATTAGTGATAATTTAATTGGCAGCGACCTGTTTTTGACGAACATTTTCTGCGGAAAATAAGTATATCCGATTGTCCTTTCGTTGGCTCAACTTGTTGCGGGGTTTTGTATCAGGGTGATGAGCGGTGTTTTTTTGCTCCCTCCGGTGTTTTTTCCGTAAATTTATTGATTTTGACCCCTTATCGCCGAAATTATAGGTAAAGAGTTATAGAAAATAGGCCGATTTAACGAGCATATATCCGTTTTGGGATGAGGTTCTTCTCTGATTGCGGAAGATAAGGATTTGATATTAATGGATTCTGAGACCATGACGAAAAAAAGCGTTTTCTGGATTATAACTGTTGGCCTGTTTCTTGGCCTTGGCGGTTGTTACAACGATGCCTTAGATCCGACCCAGTTGGGCCGTTTTGAGCCGACTCCGACGGTCAATGTTATCCTGGACACCCTTGGGGTGGCTGATGAGCCGTCGCCGACCTATGAGGGGGCTGAAGAACCTAACCCGGAAGACCTGCTTCCGTATGAACCGGATTATGTTTTCAGTGCGGGTGATGTTGTTCGCATTACCATCTTCGAGCTTTACAACGAAGGTCTGAATTACGAGAATCAGTTCGTCGTAACCGAATCCGGTCGTATTTCGATCCCCGATGTCGGCATTGTCAAGGCCGAAGGGCTGACGGAAACGGAACTCGAACGCGAAGTTACCAGCATCCTCTCACCAAATATTCTCAAGGATCCTTCTGTTACCGTTACATTGTTAAATTCGGAGCGGCGGTTGTTCTCGATCGTTGGGCAGGGGGTTGCGCAATCGGCACGGTTTGCGATGCCGCGATACCCGATTCGTCTGACAGACGCCATTGCACTGGCCGGTGGTATTGGAGATTTCAATGTCAGTTATATTTATGTCTCTCGTGATGTAAAGGCCGAGGATTTCCAGTCGTTTAACAGGTCGCCGGGGGCAGATTTTGAGCATGCTGAGCCGGGACAAAAGAGTGCTGAAGACGAGATGCTCGAGATGATTACGCCGAGCGACGCCCGTCTTGTTACAACGGCGGAGATGGCAACGCGCAGGGAACTTGAGTCCCTGGCGACGCCTGAGGGGATTGATCCGTTGGATGAATTGGCGGATGTGCCGGATGCGGCTGAATCCATTTCACCGGAGCCGTCTGCTTCACGCATTGAGTGGGTTTTTGACCAGGGGCAGTGGAAAGCGATTGAAGTTGAGGCCGCCGCACCGTCGGGTTTGCAGCCGGAGCTTTTGAGGCCGGAACAATTTGCTGCAGATCGCAAACCGTCCCAGCCGCATATTCCTTCCGGCTTCGGTTTGTCCGATGTTGGCCAGGCCGATTCGGTAACGCGGGTTATCAGTATCCCGGTTGATAAACTGTTGTCGGGAGACCCTCGCTACAATATCGTTATCCGTCCGGCGGACAGAATTACCGTGCCGCGCGATCTGGTCGGCGAGTTTTGGGTCGCTGGCAATGTCAATGCGCCCAACGCCTATTCGATTGTCGGGCGGCCGATTACGCTGAAGCAGGCCATTGCGACCGCAGGCGGACTTGGCGCCCTTGCCTGGCCGAAAAAGGTCGAAGTGGTTCGTCGTATCGGTAAAAATAAGGCCGGACTGATGCAGGAAGAGATCGTTCTGGTTGATCTGGTAAAGATCGCCAACGGTACGCAGCCGGACTTTTTCATTAAGCCATACGACTACATCAATGTCGGCACGCATGGAACCGCTCGCTGGCTGGCTGTTTTGCGGAATGCCTTTCGTGCGACCTACGGGTTTGGGCTTATTTATGACCGTAATTTCGCCGTCGATGATTTTGGCAGCAACCCCCTTAATAACCCATTCTAAAGAGTATGTGGCACAGATAGCATGAATCAGTCCCAGCTAACCGAAACAGTTCAACCAACAAGCGAGGCGGCTCCTGAAAAAAGCTGGTTGGAACTTGGTGCGTCTGCGTTTATTAAGATCGCCATTATTTCAGTACTCATTTGGTGGATATTCCGTGAAGAGATCAACGGCATTGTTCGGCAGTGGTTAACCAACCCAAGTTGGTCACACGGTCTTCTGATCCCTCTGTTTAGTCTGTATTTTCTAAATCAGAAGAAAGATGATATTCTGGCGGTTACCGAACCCCGCCCGAGTTGGTTTGTGGGTTTGTTCTGCCTACTGTTTTTTCTGGTTCTTTATCCGGTCAATGTGGTGATGCTGAAGTTTGGATATGGCAAGCCCCTGACGATGATCGCGGTGATTGGGTCCGTTGTATTGTTTATCGGCGGCTGGAAGATGCTCAAATACACCTGGCTTCCCATCGCCTATCTGTTCTTCGCCGTGCCATTGCCGGGGCGGTTGTATTTTCAGTTGACCAACCCGATGCGGCAGTTGGCGGCGCAGGTGGCGACGGTGGTGCTGAATCTGGTTCCACAGTTGGAGGCCACTGTGCATGGTTCGACGATTGATGTTGTCTATCAAAGCGTGCGAATGGAACCGGGTCTGGATGTGGCGGATGCGTGCAGCGGGATGCGGTTGGTGATGGCGTTTGTGGCACTGGGCGTGGCGATGGCCTACCTGCACTGGCGGCCGATCTGGCAGCGGCTGGTTCTGCTGGCTTCGACACTGCCGATTGCGATTTTCTGCAATATCGTTCGTGTAACCATTACGGGTTTTATTTATATCCTTGGCAATCCGAAGTACGCTCAGGGGATTTATCATGATATGCTGGGAATGCTGATGCTGCCGCTGGCCTTTGTGCTGTATGGGGGATTGGCGGCTCTAATGGAGAATCTGTTCATTGATGAGGACGACCAGATCGAAGAAGAGGATATTATCGTCCGCAAAGCGTCTGATACACCGACGCAGGAGGAATAATTGACAGCAACAGCAATAAAATCTTTTTTGAAGCCGGCATTTGTCGTGTCCATGGCGGTTCTTTTGTCTGCCGCCATCGCCAAGGAAGCGGTTATCCGTGTTCTGGGCGTACAAATGGTCAAGCAACCCATCGCATTACAGCACCCGCTGGACGAAATGGATGACGCGGTTTTGGTGCCTTTCGTGCCGAAAAATAAGGCCCGGATTCAGAATCGAGATGTTCTTGAGAGTTTAGGGACTGAAGAATACTTGCAATGGACACTTGAGGACGCCGAGGCCGAACCCGCCAGTCCGACCCGCTATTGCTCACTCTTTATTACTTACTACACCGGTAACCCGGACATGGTGCCGCATGTGCCGGATGAGTGCTATGTCGGCGGTGGCAATGAACGCGATACCGGTGGAATGGTTACAATCCATCTCCCCCGCGTCGGTGGCGAACAGAAACTGGATTTTCAATATGTTGCCTTTAAGAATGTTGACAGGCAAACACTGCGGGAAGATAAGTTTTCTGTGCAGTACTTCTTCCACGCCAACGGAAAGTATTCCGGCAATCGGACCGATACACGACTGATTCTTGGGAGTAATTGGTTTAGCAGGTATTCTTATTTTTGTAAGGTGGAGTGGAAATTTTACGGGGTGGGTTCTTTTGGTCTGGTCTATCCCGATAAAGAGCAAACGCTGGCCGCCAGTGGGAAGCTGTTGGAGAGATTGTTGCCGGAATTAGAAAAAAAACATTGGCCCGATTGGGAAAAAATTAATAACGAATAATATAAAAGCCGCTTTGTTGCCGGGTGAGGTTAAAGCGGCGACTTGATAAAAGGGAAACGGAATTATGGCAAAAAAGTTAAATAAAAAAGTCGCGATTATCGGCATAGCACTATTGGTTCTGATGCTTGCCGCTGGCAGCGGTTTGCTGATTGTCCGCCACGCACGACGAAACCCGGATCGTGCCTTAAAGCAGGCACAACTGGCACTGGAGGCGGGGGACTATGAGCAGGCAGAAGTGAAGCTTGGCCGTGCGTATGCGTTTGGAAAAACGGATGCCGATAAGATCGAACGGTTGTTTGAGTTGGTGGACTTGCATTTAATCCACAATGACCAGCATGAGGCCGATTGGGCCAAGGTAATGGGATGCTGGAACAAGATTGTTACCATCGACCCTCAAAATCTCGCCGCTCGCAGAAAACTGCTGGATTTTTACTATCAGGCCGCCGAGGCCGGCGATGCGCGTGCCTGGAGGACGGTTGAAGAAAATACAACCGAATTAATTGACGCCCTTAAGGCCCAGGACACTGAGCCGGATACATTTCTCTTAATCGCACACGCAAAAGCGTTGCTGTCGATTGCTCAAAGAGGGGATACGACTGATCGCAGAGGCCCTCTGAACGAATGTATTATATTGTTAAAACAACTCATTGAAACCGAGCCGCAAAATGGCGAACTCTATACATTGATGGCGGATGCAACGATCTTGGAAGGTGAATTAAACGCACTGGCCGGCGTTATTGAGGCCAGGGAAAAAGCCCAGAAAAAGGCCCTTGGTTTACTGGAAACGGCTATCGAGCAGTCGGACGATAAGCCGACGGCGGTTGCAGACTTGATGCTTTACAAGATGCGGACATCCCGGAATGATCCGAATACGCTGGAGGCGATCCGTGTCGAGATCGACCAGCGCAGCCAGCAGGTCCAGCCCAATGATAAGCTTCTGCTGGTTACCTCGATTGCCTATGAAACACTCGGCAAGATGTCTGCCGAAGCAGAGATCAACCGTGCGATCGAAGCGATTCGTCAGGCCCATGCGTTAAAGCCGAACGATTTTGAATACACACTTCGAATGGCCCGGTTGCTGTATCGTAAGGGCAACGCCTTTAATGATCCGGCGGCTGTTGCCGACGCCTTGCAGATTGCCGAGGATGCGATGTCCCTGGAAGAGGTGCAGGACGCTCCAGGGCCCCTGCAGGGACGGAACCTGAATTATCGCTTTGCACTTAACAACTTCCTGACGAACTTTTATCTGGAAAAGGCCCTCGCGGCTAAGGACGCAGGTCAGCTTGAAGAAACCGAAAACTATACACAAAAGGCCGAAGCACGCATCACCGAAATTGTCAGCACGATGGGTTCGACCGATAATCCGATGATCCAGAAGTATCAAGGCCTTGTCGCACTGGCCAAGGGAGAGCCCGTCGAAGCGACACGGTTGCTTTATAAGGCGTATGAGGCCAACAAGGCGTTGGATAAACCCGGCGAACCCTCGAATGTCGATTCCCGCGTGTGCGTGGCCCTGGCTCGGATTGCCGGACAGCAGGGTCAATTTGGTTTGCAAAAAGAATTTATAGAGGGTGTCTTTGCGAGCCGTGACAGATTGGTTTTGCAAAAGCCGCAATTATTGCTGGATTATGCCCGGGTACTCAAGCGATTTGGGGCTTGGAATATTGTTATGCAGTTAGCTGAAAATTATCAGAAACGCTATGGAGCTAACGAGCAGAGCCGAAGCATGATTCTTGAGGCCTCTATTGCTCTTGGCGAATTTGATAAGGCCGGGGAACTTCTTGCTTCGTATGAGGGGTCGCTGGCAGAGAAATCACGCTATGAATTAAACATTCTTGTTAGTCAGACCGCCCGGTTAAAGCAAACCATTGCTTCTCTCAAAGAGCAGAAAGAAGAACCGACTTCGGAGCAGGCACAGGAATTAAAAACGCTTCGCGAGAAACGAAATGAACTGTTGGACAAAATCCTGAAAGCCGATCCGAAAGAAGTGAACCCTCAGATCCTCGCCGGAATTTGTGTGGATATGATACAGAATGGGCAGACGGCGATTGCCGTTGAGCATTTGGATACTTACCTCGCCGCCA
Organism: Planctomycetota bacterium; assembly: GCA_003644215.1. Classification (GTDB taxonomy): domain Bacteria; phylum Planctomycetota; class Phycisphaerae; order Sedimentisphaerales; family Anaerohalosphaeraceae; genus 4572-13. The sequence continues at coordinate 3,810 of QNBU01000022.1, read as the reverse complement.
ATCCGGATGTCTTGAATCTGATGATTCTTCGCCTGCAGGCGCAGCAGGAAGATCCCTTGAACTTGACACCTGATCAGCAAACGCAATTGCGACAGCAGGCGATCAACGCACTGACGGACGCAAAGCAAAAAGCCGTCCTGTTGGCCGGGTCTTACCGTTTGCAGGGCGATTTTGAAAAAGCGCTTCAAACTTTAGAGCAGAACCCGCAGGTCGATGCCGATGACCCGGACATCGTACAGGTAAGATTTGATATTGCGCTCGAGCAAAAGGATTTTCAAGCGGCCCAAAGTTTGCAGCAAACCATCCGAACAGAAAATATCGACCGGTGCGATGGGAATCTGGCCGCGGCACGATTGGAAATGGTCCAAGAAAATTATCAAGCGGCATTACGGCGACTCGATGAGTGTGTGTCGTTGCATCCCCTTTACAGCTACACCTATTTTCTTAAAAGTCAGGTACTAACTCAATTGGAAGACGAAGAAGGGTCAATTGAAAGTGCAAGGATGGCGATTCGTATGGACCCGCAAAATGCGTCTTATATGCGACAGTTGGCTTCTTTGCTCTTTGCCCGAAATGTCGCGTTGGGAAGTAAGATGACTAAAGAACAGGAAGCCGAGGCGGAACAGGCCATTATGATGTCGATTCGGCTAAACCCAACGGACCAGCAGTTGCAGAGCGTCTATGCGGAAAGCATTCAGTTACGGGATCCGGATCGGGCGATTTTAATCCGACAGAAGTTGCTGGAGAGTAACCCGAGTGCATCCAATGCGCTGATGCTGGGGAATATGGCGTTGCGAATGGCGGGGTCCGAATGGGACGCGGCAAAAAAGACCGGTTTAATTGAGCTGGCGGGCAATGCTTACCAAAAAGGGATGGATGCTGAACCGGATAACGAAACCCTTCGCCAGGCCTATGCGGACTATCAGCAGCGATCAGGAAAGGGTGAAGAGGCGATTGAATTGCTCAAAGGCGATAAGAATCTGGAGTGGAAGTTTTATTTGCGCAATGGCCAGTTTGAACAGGCCGAGGCGATATTGAAGGACTTGCTTGGGGAAAACCCCGACGACCCGCTGTTGGTTCAGGGGCTTGTGCTTGTTTCGCAGGGTGCGGGTCATCGTGACCGGATCAAGCAGTATCTCAATACGCTTGCCAAGCTCGATGAAACGAAAGAAATGCAGTTGTGGGTACTTCAAAAGTATATCGATAACGGTTATACGGAAGAGGCCCAAAAGAAACTCGCGAGTTTCAGAGAGCGCTTTCCCGATGAAAAGGCGGCACTGTTGATTGAGGCCTGGACGCAGATGGGCAAAGGGCGATTAGATGAAGCCCTGGCCCTGGTTAACCGTTACTTGGAGACCGATACGAATAGCTCGGGTGCCTGGCGACTGCGCGGCCGATTGTATCGTTTGATGAATCAACCCAGAAAAGCGATTGACGACCTCCAGCACAGCAAGGGGATTCAGGATACCCCGGCGGTTCGCATGGAATTGGCTGCTGTCTATACCGAATTAAATCAGGTTACTGCCGCTATTGGTGAGTTAGTCCCCAGCTTGGATGATCCGAAAAGCCCTGTCCAGATACGGTTGATGCTGGAGAGTTTGTATCAAAAAAACAATCGCATCAGTGATCTGGACAAGTTTTATCAGATGACGCTGGAAAAATACCCGCAAAGCGTATTCTGGCTTTACCGCGCTGGCCTTTACTATCTGAATCAGGGAACGCTTGTTAAGGCACAAGAATTACTAAAGGCCTCTTGGCAGATCAGCACCGAACAGGGGCGACCTGACGCTGGTGCGATTGGCGGCTATCTCGAGAGTTTATACAGAGCCAAACAGTATGATCAGGCCTTTTCCATTGCTTCCGGCCAGATTGATACGCCGGCGGCTCCGTTGGTCTATACTTTTATGGCGCAGGTTCATTTCCAAAAAGGTCGCAAAGACGAGGCGATCCAGAGTTTTTATACAGCGCTGGACAAGGCCGCGACAAATGATGGGGCGCAAGGTATGATTTCACAGAAGATGCTCGACACCGTTGGCAAAGAAGCGGCGATGGGCTGGATATCTGACAAACTCACCGCCGATGAGAATTCACTGCCGGCACACCTGCTGGCCGCTCGCTTGGCACAGCGGGATAACTCCTACAATGAGGCCATCGAACATATCAACAAGTGCATTGACAGCTTAGGCGAAGGAAACCCTGCCTGGCTTGGATTCGCCTTAAAAAAAGTCAACCTGCTGATTATGGCCTATACCAAAACAGCCGACCAGAGCTATTGGGAGCGTGCAACGGCACTGCTTGAAGAAATGCTCCAATTGCAGCCGAACAACAGTTCCTTGCTTAATAATATGGCGTATCTGTTGGCGGATAATGACCAACAGTTAGAAACTGCTTTGGAGTATGCCCGTAAGGCACATCAGGGCGATCCGGGCAACGCGGTCTTTCTGGACACCTATGCTTATGTCCAATGCAAAACAGGGCAGTACAAACAGGCGGAACAGAATTTGATCAGGGCGATCCAGATTTATGAGGTTTCGGATCAGCCGATGCCTTGGGATCTTTACAAGCACCTTGCGATGGCGAAAGAGGGATTGGGCAAGGCGGCACAGGCGATAGAGATGTACCAAAAGGCCCTGGATGCCTCTGATGAGATACCGGAAAAAGAGAAACAGCGACTGCAGGCCGCTATTGAGCGGTTGCAGCAAACCTGAGAGAATGTAGTCCGACAGGAGACTTTCAATGGATAATCCGATTCAACGACCGACACACAGGCCGCCCGGACCTTCGGGGCGACCGCCAATGATGCCGCCGCGAGGACCCGCTGCCGGCGGCCCAATGGCGATGACCCCAAAAGACATTGTGGGTATCCTTCGCAGGCACATATGGATGATCATCATTTTTACGATCATCGGCACAATCATCGGCGGCGGGGCGTGGTTCCTGTGTGATCGCTATATCCCAAAATACACTTCAATGCGGGCGATTGATGTGGCGATGCCGATTACTGAGGATCCGCTAAAAATAACAACATCGCAGGTAGCAAAGGATATTTACTACCAGTTTCGTTTCACAAAGGCCTCGCTGATCAAGCAGGATCACATGCTCAAGCAATTACTTGATAACTCTGATGATATTAAAACGACCCACTGGTTTAAAAAATTCGCCAAGCTCAATGCTGCCGGTGAAATCATCGGCAACCGGGCCAAGGCCATTGATGATGCCCTGGATGACTTGAAAGACAATTTAGGCGCCTCCGCACCGCGGGATAACAACTTCCTCTTGGTTTCAATGCGTTGCGGCAGTGCCAGGGATGCGAAATTGATTGTCGATGAAATGGTGCGAATCTTTCTGCGTCAGCAGCAGGAATTGGCCCAGAGTGGACTCAAAGGTGAGCTGGTCCAATTTAACGACCAGCGGGACAAAATTCAGACGACACTGAACCGGATTGAAAGCAGTTTGGAATCGATTCGCTCAGGAACTCGATTTGCGCGTCTGAATCTTGGCGAAAATCAGTCCTTTCGTGACTATATGGATGAAAAATTGGCCGACTTAGAAACATCTTACAGCGATCTGGATGGTGAAAAAGGGCGATTGGAAAGTGTGATTGCCACGCTTAGGGCCAGAGCTGAGGCCTTTGATTTTGATGAGCGAGTGCAGGAGCAGGTGGAAAACGATTCGATCGCACGCCAAATGCGGTCGGATATTGCCCGATTGGAACCGCAATTAGACCAGCAGCTTTCCCGTTTTGGTGAGGACCATCGTCGGGTTAAGGAAACTCAGGCGTCCCTGCGACAGATGCGTCAAGCTTATGCT
>QNBU01000021.1 GCA_003644215.1 Planctomycetota bacterium | reverse complement strand
GTTCATCATCCAGCATGGCGATGACGATCTGTCCGTTCTCGGCGATTTGGGTGCTCCTGCAAATAACAAAATCCCCGTCATTGATCCCGGCGTCGATCATACTTTGCCCGCAGACCTGTAAGACGAAAATATCTTCACTGCTGCCAAAGGTCTCCGGTAACGAAAAGGGCGTTTGTTCTTCAACGGCCTCAATGCCGTAGCCCGCCGAAACCCTGCCGCGAAGAAAGACCCCCTCGGTATCGCTGTCGCCGCAGCACTGTGCGGTCTGGTACTCATCGGCCTGTTCAAGCAGTCTTTCGCCCGACTTTGTCAATCTCAAAGAGCGTGCTTTGCCCGTGGAGCGAACCAACAGCTTTTTTTCTCGCAGGGCGGCGATGTGTTCGTAGGCGGTGGTTCGGCTTATGTTTAGGGCCGCCGCCAACTCCCCAATCGTCGCCGAATAACATTGGTTCTTTAGAAAGTTTTCTACTTGCTGAAGTGTTTCGAGCTGCCTGGGAGTGATTGGCTCGTTGTAACTCATCGGCTGTTTTCTCCTGAAAACCCGGTTTGTTTGATAAGGGTGTTTTGGTGTCCGCTTCTACAGGCAGGACACATGCGATATCGGTCAGTATTTCCGGCTGTACCGTAGCTCCGATAATTTCCGCAATGACAGTCAGAACCTGCCCTAAATGCGATTCCTTGCAAGGCGTCGGCGACGGGTTCGGGGCATCCCATTCATCTACATAATCGCCACCTGGACCAAATTTGCACAATGGGCGGCCTTTGTTTGTTTGACTAAATCGTTTCATTGTTCGCTTCTTTCTTTGTCATAAACTCCAACAGCGTTTCTGCATTAAGTCGCGGTAAGTCCTATCGGCAAACACACCCGAAAATCACCAAACAAAAACCGAACAAAATAGAGAATTTTTAAAAAATCAGGCGGGAAATTCATAACTTCTTTAAGCGGCGGGAGTTTCGCACAGAAAAAAAAGTAGCTCCGGCATCTCCCCGGAGTTGTATGTTTTATTACGCGGGCTTCCTGCCCCATCTTTCTGAGTCCTATAAAATCCGCACCAGTTTTTGCTTGTCAAATTGATGGGGTTCAAGCCGTGCTGAAAGGTCTCTGATAAACCGTTGTCCGTCCTGCCAATAGCCGGCGGTGGGTTTGAGGTCGTCGCAGAGTCCGCAGAAATACCTGTTCAATGATTCCATCATCACCTCGCGCAGATATTTACTGGCCATCGAAGCCAGCGCGACGGTCAGATATTTCGAGTCTGCTTTGATATACAAGTGGATTCGCATTGTCCGCTCTGAACGATTCATCTCATAGCTGCTCATTGTTTCATCCTGCCGAATGACCGACAGCGAGAATTCCGGGAACATCCGCAGCAGTTCCCGTTGGTAGTTAATGCGCCCGCCTTGCCGGTCCACAATCACCTGCATCGGTTCGGTTCGGCTCATATCCCGCTCAAACGCCTGCTGGATGAGCGAGCAGATTTCGGTAAAAAGGACTTTGCTTTTGTTTTTGACCTTGCCCACACGGTCATTATAAAACGCCACATCCAGACACCGGCTTTGGATGCTTGAGATCGAAATGTCGCGAGCGGCCATTGTTTTCTCAAGCACGCCTCCGGCGATGGATATATCCGCCGCATCATGTCCTAACGGCTGTGCGGCCAGCTTCTGATACCACGGATACAGATTGACCCGATCCAGTAACTGCGGGCATATCAGCGAAAGAATATCGCCGCTGGTTTCGATGGTTGTTGGGCTGTTTGGCCATGCGTGCAGACCTGCCAAAACCGACCGGCGCAATGGGTCAATGCCTTTCTTGCGGTTGTAGGCCTTTTTGCTGTCGGCGATCAGCAGCCGCCCGGCAAGACCCCGTTTCTGCGATGACACCGCTTTGGTCAACACCTCCCAAAGGTCGGCGCGTAACAACCCCTCCGGCATCTCCAGTCCCACCGCCGAAACCACCAGCGGCCCTAACAGAGGCCCATATCCCGCCTCATCGATACCCACTAAAGTTGCCATTTCATTCCTTTTTGCGAGGCCGAATATCGGCGCGAAAGTTAAACCCTTTGAGTTAAAAAGCCCTTACAGGTGTTATGCCAGAATGCTACAAAAACAAGATAATCTCGTAGTAAACAATAAGTTACAATCGGCGATATAATCTCAAATCACAGGGTGCTATTCGGCGCAACAAAAAAAGCCGGCGTCATTGACACCGGCTTTGCTGAGACACATTCGAATTTGCAATATATCGAGTTTATAACAAAGTTGCCTCAGCTTCCGAAGAACTACCACTACTATAAGAAGAAAAAGAGCATTACTACATCACCCATTATACCCGTTTCATCGTCTGATGCAATGATAAAAGTTTAATTTTTTCCATGAAAACCATAACTCTTTTGTGTGCACAGGGTTAAGGTTGACTTGAGAAGGTTTTTTGTCTTCCCTCAAAGCTGTTTCTTTGTCATATCGGAGCGTTTTAAAGAGAATGTGCAAAAAATCGCGTCATTCTGTGCGGTATTGACGCAGGGTGTCCAGCATGTTTTGCATATCAGCGGGCAGGGGGGCCTCGAATTTCATTCGTTCATCTGTCGTTGGATGATTGATTTCCAGCCGCCAGGCGTGCAGGGCGCATCGTGCCATCAGCGGCTGCTGTGCCGCGGAGTCGCGGTTTTCGATCTGCCACGGATAGACCACCTTGCCGCCGTACATGTCATCGGCCACGATGGAGTGTTTCAGATAGGACAGATGCACACGAATCTGATGTGTGCGGCCGGTTTTGATGTTCACTTTCAGCAGCGAGAACCCGCGAAACCGTTCCAGGACTTCGTAGAATGTGATCGCCTCCTTGCCGCCGTCGTAGCGAACGGCGTATTTTTCACGAATGGTCGGATGAACGCCCAGCGGTTGGTCGATGCAGTCGGCGTCCAGCTCCGGCGTCCCGTGAACGATGGCGATATAGGTTTTCTTTGTGGTTCGCTCGGCGAACTGCCGCGAGAGCTTCCAGTGGGCGGTATCGCTCTTGGCGACTGCTAAGCAGCCGGTGGTGTTGCGGTCCAGCCGGTGGACAATGCCGGGGCGGAGGTCATCGGGGCAGGTTGAGAGATTCTGGAAATGATAGACCAGCCCGTTGACCAGCGTGCCGCTTTTATAGCCACGGGCCGGATGGACGATGAGGTTGGTCTGCTTGTTCAGGACCAGCATATCTTCATCCTCATAGATGACATTGATCGGGATATCCTCGGGAATCAGCTCGCGGACTTCTTTGGCGGGGAGAATCAGGTCGATTTCATCGGCGGGTTGCAGCTTGTGGCTGGCTTTGGCGGGGCGTCCATTGACATTGACGCCTTGCTCTTTGATGAGTTTTTGAAGCCGAGTCCGGCTAAAACAGCTAAATCGGCCGCACAGATATTTATCCAGCCGATTGAACTTGAGGTTAACGCCGACATGAAAACGCAGCCGCTGACCGACCAACTCGTCGGCCTGGTCCTCTGTGAGATTGTTCTCCAGTTCAACGACGGCTTCTTCTAATGGCGCATCGCCGGCATCAGCATCCTTATCGATGGGGTGGTTCTCTTTGGATTTAGCCATGGCAAGGGTTACTGCTTTTCCGCCTGCGGCTTGGCTGCTTCTTCTGCGGCCTCTGCTGTCGGCTCAAGGGCCTCTTTGGCTTCGACCGGCTCTTCCGGAATGACCGCAACGGCAGCGAAGTTGAAGACTTCGCTGTTGTCCGCAAGGGTCTCCAGTCGTTTCTGTGCCTGTGCGGGCAGGACGGTCGGCTGATAGCTTTCATTGTCAATGATCTGCTGATAGACCGCTGCGGCCTGATCGGTTTGCCCCAGTTCTTCCCAGCAAAGCGCTAATCCGAACTGAGCCATTGCTTTTAGGGTGGGGGTTTCAGCGATCTCAAATGCTTTCTGGTACGCATCTTTTGCCTTTTGGGTCTGGCGTTCGAGCATGTCGGCATCCACCTCTTTGCGAAGATGAAGTTCCGTGCGAACTGCCTGCGCGGCTTTGATCTGTGCCATGGCGGCTAAGTTGGGGTTGTCGATGCCCGATACGCTGCTTAGCAGAGCGTCGGCATTAATCAAAAGCGTATCGGCGGCTTCAGTTTGTGCCTGCGGGTCGTCAGCGGGGGCCTGCAGGACCGCATAGACATCTCGATCCAGCATCTGGATTGATTGGGTTGTCGTCGTTTGCTCGGTTCTGTTTTTCTGTCGAGACATCTTATTGAACATCGGCCAGGTAATCAGAGCGGCACCGATCAATAAGACGCCGATGATGGTGGTCGCATTATCTTTAAGAAGTTGGGGCAGATGGCTTAATCCCTCGGCCAGTTCATTCGTCTTCAACTCGTGACGGTGTTGAGAATCCATTGATTAACCTTTCTATCCAAAATACTATTGTTTTGCCAGTGGCTGGTTTTCGGCGGCTGTCATTGGCCCCGAAAGCCGTTTTTTTATAAAACGAGGCCGCATTATAGGGGGATTGGTCTTGACTTGCAATCTTTGTTTGGCGATACTATGCGTTTTTAATCCGGATATTTCAATCGTCATACAAATACAGAAAGCCAAAGCTGTGAAATACGGAGTTTCAACACCTTTTTCCTTTTTGCTGGTCCTCGTCGTCTTAGCCATCCAGACGGTGGGTTTTTCACTGGACACCTCCAAATACATCGGAATTGATGAGGTTCACCCCGATATGGAGGCCTACTGTCTGAGCGTTTTTTCGGGTACCAAGGTTGAAAAGTTTGGTCTGAAAATTCTCAGTGTGGTACGCGGGGTCGGCCCGGGGCAGGACATGATCCTTGTTTTGGGTACGGACGAGCGGTTTCGGCGCAGCAGCGCGGTTCACGGATGCAGCGGTTCTTCGGTTTTTATTGATGGTCGGCTGGCCGGAGCACTGGCGGCGGGGTGGGATGGATCGTTAGATGCTCTCTATCTGGTGCGTCCGATTGAGAGGATGCTTGAAGTCGGTAGCGCGGACGCCTCAATTTCAGCAAGCGACAGGACGGGTTTCGGCTTTGATTTTTCCCGGCCGCTGGATATAGACGCCTATTACCAGCAATCAATCAGGCATTTACAAGACCCAGCCAACGATTCCCGGATGCATCTGCCGCTTTCAAGTTCATTACCAGCGGGGGTTATCGCCCCATACGATGCTGCCCTGAAAGGGATGGGTTTTTTGTCTGTGGGCGCGGCGGGATTGCTTCCCAGCCGGTCTTTTGAGGAAGTCGGGACCTATGAGCGAGGGGGGGTGTTGGCCTTGGTTCTGTGCGGCGGGGACATCTCATGGGCGGCGACCGGAACCGTAACTGAGGTTATCGGCGATCAGGTCTATGGTTTCGGGCATCAGTTCAGAGGGCAGGGGGCCGTTGACCTGCCGATGGCAACCGGTGTGGTTCACACCGTTGTCGCCAGCCGCCAAAGTTCATTTAAGCTCTCTTCACCCGGGCCTGTGTCGGGCGTTTTTCAGTTTGATCAGAGCAGCGGGATTCGGGGAACGGTTGGCCGGATGCCCCGAACGATTCCGTTGCGCATCGAGGTGGACCGGTACAATGATCCTAAAGCCCGAGAGTATAATTGTTATCTCGCAGCCGATCAGGCGATAACCCCGATGATTCTTCAGATGGTGCTGGATGGGGCCGCGAATATGCAGGGGCCTCTGCCGCTGGAGCATACGATCCGCTATTCGGGACAGATTACGCTAAAGGGAGTCGCCGCTGTTAGGATTGACAATGTCTCCTCCGGCCGGCAAATCTCGGAGATCGGTCGAGAACTTTATTCAGCGGTGGGTTTATTGCTGAACAATCCATTCGGAAAAGTCAATATCGATTCGATTAACATTAAAATGAGTATGGCCCCGGTCAGCACGACCGCTTCTATCTGGGCCGTTGATGTCAGCCAGACGACGGTTCGTCCGGGCCAGACGATAACGGCGTCGGTCGCGCTTAGATCGTACCGCTCACAGGAAGAAACGGCGGCGATCGATTTGAAGATCCCCGAAACGCTTGCCGCCGGAACCTATAAAATACAGATTATGGGCGGCCCCGAGTATCAGTCATTCGTCTCCAAAATGGCCCCGCAGCGCTTCATCGCGGTTGATTTAACCTCATTGGAAACGGCCCTGGACAACCGTTTCAAGACCCGCCGAGACCGACTCTATGCGGTGATGCAAACGCCCGCGTCGGGGGTGGTGATTCGCCGGCACGAACTGGGACAACTGCCGCCGACGAAGATGCTGCTGATGCAGGACAGCAAGCGACTCCAGCCGCTTGAGCCGTATAAGGCGTGGACGGAGAATCACATCGAGTTGGACAGGATCGTTGACGGCAGCGCGGAAATTGAAGTGACAGTAAAACAATAATTTCAGAAGATAAGGAATGCTGTGAGAAATAAATGGCTTTTGGCGTCAGGAATATTTTTGTGGGCCTCGGGCATGACGCTGGCGGTAACGACGGTGATTACCCGTCATCAGGCCAGCACCGATTTCATCGAAGGTGAAACAGAAAACACGGTCGTGAATTCAGATGGCACACTGCGATTGGCGCAACAGAGCAGGGTCGTTGATTGCGGCGGGTTGCTTGACGATGCCTGGTCCGTTCACTCAATCGCAGCCGATGCAGACGGCGTATTGTATTTGGGAACCGGCCCCGATGCCAAGGTGATTCGCTATGCCGATGGCGCGGCGCGGCAAGTCTATCCGCAGGAATCGACGGATCCAAATGAAGTGTCCGATTCTTCCATTGGCAATGAGCATGTGTTCGCACTGGCGACCGATGCGGCGGGTCGTCTGCTGATCGGCGTCAGCGGCGAAAAGGGTAAGTTAGTGCGTTTGGCTGATGAACCAGAGGTTGTCTTTGAAGAGGATCGCGTCCAGTATATTTTTGCAATCGCCGCCGACGCCGATGGCAACATCTATTTAGGCACCGGCCCGGAGGGGCTTGTTTTTCGGCTGGATCCGTTTTGTTGCAATCCCGAGGTTGTTTATGACGCGAAAGACAAAAGCATTCTTTCATTAGCCGTCTATGACGGGATTGTCTATGCCGGCGGTGATGAGAGGGGGTTGATTTACAGGATTGACCCTGACAGCAAGCGTGCGCAGGTTCTGTATGATTCGGATCAGGACGAAGTGCCTGCGATTAGGGTTGACGAAAGCGGTATTGTCTATGCGGCTTCGACCAGTGCCGCCGCCGCCCGTATGCAACTTAAGGCCTCTGGCGTTTCTTTGAAAAAAGAACCCGGTCGCCCTGACAACAGTGATGAAAGCGGGGCCTCTTCAACGGCCGATTCGCTCAATACCGCTAATAATGACAAAACAAAAGAAGAGAAAAAGGAAGAGCCGGTTGCCACGATGCCTTTGCCGCCGGATGCCAAGGTCGCCGGGCATGTCTATCGAATCACTCCGGACGGTTTTGTAACGGATATTTTCAGCGAGATCGCGGTGTTGTATTCACTGCTTCAAACCGACGGCTCGTTATGGCTTGGAACCGGGAACAAGGGACAGTTCTTTCGTATTGATCCCCGGACAGAGCAAAAGGCCGTTGTCTTCGAAGACACGACGGCTTCGCAGATCACCTCCGCTGTGCAGGTTGACGGGGCGATTTACCTTGGGCTGTCCAATCCCGCTCGTTTGGTGCGGGTCAATAAGATGTTGGAATCAAAGGGGACATTCGAGTCGCCATTGATCGACGCCGGCCAGCCCGCCCGTTGGGGCAAGTTGCAGATCGAGGCCGATGTTCCCGACGGCTGTCAAATTGAGATGGCCTGCCGCAGCGGCAATGTGAAGGATTCGAACGATGCGACCTTTTCGGACTGGAGCCAGCCAGTTGCCCTGGGCGCCCCGACGGTTCTGGCTTGTCCTGTTGCGCGGTTCTGCCAGTATCGTTTGACCCTGACTTCGGGAGACGGCGATAACACAACGCCGGTGGTTCGACAGGTAACGGCCGCACATGTGATCCCGAATCGGCCGCCGAAGGTTATTTCGGTTAAGGCCCAGCGCTCCCGCAACAAGAAAAGCCCCTATATGATCGAGATCGCCTTTGCCGCCGGCGATGACAACAAGGATAAATTGGAATATACTCTGGCGTTTCGTCGGGCCGGTCGGGCCGGTTGGATTTTGCTCAAAGACGAGTTGGATAAGCCGAAATTTCAGTGGGACGGGCGGACGGTTGAGGATGGACGATATGAAGTGCGTGTAACGGCTAATGACCGCAAAAGCAATACGCCCGAAACGACGCTGACCGGTTCCCGCATCAGTGATGTCTTTGTGATTGATAACAGCGCCCCGGAGATTAAACAGGCCCACTTGGTTGTTGAAGGACGCAATGTTACCGTCAAGTTGCTTGTTGAGGACGGCTTTTCTGTACTGGGGTCTGTGCAATATACCGTTGACAGCAATGAAAAGCCGATCACGGCGTTGCCGGAGGACTTAGTCTATGATACGCTTGCTGAAACATTCAGCATCCGGATCGAGGATTTGAGTTCCGGCGACCATGTGATTGCTTTTTCGGTGGCCGATGATCTGGGGAATACACGATACAAAACCTATGAGGTAACGATTCACTAAATGCAAATGTTCCAATACATCCAACTTGTTGAATGTGTCCAACGGCTTTGTATTGATTGCGCCTATAATCTGCCGGAGGATGTGTCCGAGGCGCTGGCCAATGCTTATGCCAATGAAAGTAATACCGGCGCAAAACAGATACTTGCCCAACTGATCGAGAATTCGCGGATTGCGAAAGCAGAACGCATTCCCTTGTGTCAGGATACCGGGTTGGTCGTCGTTTTTGTTGAGCAGGGGGCCAATACGGTTATCAGTCCGCCGCCGGAAAAACCCGCCGCGACGATTATCGATGCGATTCAGGAAGGCGTGGCGGTCGGTTATGAAAAAGGGATGTTGCGCAAAAGTGTAGTCGCTGAACCGTTGAATGAACGACAGAATACGCAGACTAACACCCCGGCGGTGATTCACCACTCGGTTGTGCCGGGCGTCGGGATTAAAATTTCGGTTATGGCCAAGGGCGGCGGCTGCGAGAACAAAAGTCAGTTCAAGATGTTCAATCCCACAGAAAGCAAAGAAGCCGTTGCAGACTGGATTGTTGAAGTGGTCAAAGATGCAGGCGCCAATGCCTGTCCGCCTTTTGTGATTGGCCTGGGCATTGGCGGCAATTTTGAGGAGTCCTGTTTACTTAGCAAAAAGGCATTGTTGCGCCGTATCGGTGCATTCAATGCCGATCCGTTTTATGCGCAGATGGAAAAGGATATACAGGCCGCAGTCAATGCCACAGGCCTGGGGCCGCAGGGTCTCGGCGGCGACGCCACCGCACTGGCGGTGTGCATCGAAACCGCTCCCTGCCATATCGCCTCACTCCCGGTAGCCGTCAATATCGAATGCCACAGCCACCGCCACAAAAGCGCGATTCTGTGAAATCGGCGGTTTTATTTCCTCAATCGCCCATCGTCCATCAACAATCAACAACTCCCTCTAACTCACAACTCTGATGGGATGTCCGATAAATCGTCCGCTCAATCAAAGTGATTCTTACAATTCGTGATTAAGCCACTTCGATAAAATGCCGAAAAACAGGTGCCTTAACAGAATACAGCGAACGCAGATACAGGAGCGAGATTTGGCTATACGAGATAACAAACGGGCGTTAAAGGTGATCCGCTCTCTACATTCATATCAGCAAACCCAGTCC
>QNBU01000020.1 GCA_003644215.1 Planctomycetota bacterium | reverse complement strand
GTGCGGGCCGCAGGTTACCTTAATCTCCAGGCAGCCGGTGTGTTCTTTTTGGGCGATCCGCTCCAGCAGCTGCTCGTACTCGTCGGGCGAAAGCATATCCGCTTCGGCAAACTCCTCGCCGCAGCCGACCGGAACCAGCATAAATAAATGAACCGCTACCGCACCCAATTTTTCCGCCAAACTAAAAATATCGTCTAATTGATGGGTGTTATGGCGGGTGATGGTGATGTTGATCTGAAAAGGAACCGTCTGGTCATTTAGACACCCAATGCCATTGATCGCCGCTTGGAAGGAACCGTCCATCTTGCGAAGTTTGTTATGCACTTGACTCGTTGCGCCGTCCAGCGAGACTGAAACGCGCTCGACGGCGGCCGTTTTGATCTGTTCGGCAATTGATGCATCAATAACCGTTCCATTGGTGGCCAAAGCGCATTTAAGTTTTCTCTGAACGGCGTAATCAATCAATTCAAAGAGGTCATCTCTGCAAAGCGGTTCGCCGCCGCTGAAGACCAGAATCGGCATAAAATCCTGACCGCGGCCCAGCTCGACCAGTTGGTCAATCATCTTTTTGGCCTGAGCTGTTGACAGGTCCGCCGTGACGGTCTGACCGTCTTCGACGCGTCTGCAATGAGCGCAGCTTAAATTGCATTTAATGGTGCTTTCCCAAAACAGCAGTCGCAATTTTTGTTTTGTATCATGGGCGTGGTGCATCATTGGCTTCTCTTTGTGTCTCCAGAAATCATCTTTTGCGCATTGACCAGAATGCCCTGCGCAAACTTTTGGGCTTCTTCGGGGCCGTGTTCTTTGGAAAGCAACTCGATATTATCAATCATACAATGGCACAATTTATTAACGATACGCCCCATCGAGGTCTCTATAATCTCCTTGCAACATCCTTCCTGTCGCGGCTTGACAACGAGTTTATCCATTTCATTTTTGCAGATTTGCTCAAACACATTCTTGATCTCGCCAATCACCGGGCCGACATCCCGTGTTGAGAACCAATCGGAAAATGCTGAAACCGCGTTACAGATAATCTCAACTGCCTGCTCGGTATCCCCCTGACGCAGCTTGATATTGTCCTTGGCAACCTGCGCCAGATCGTCAATGCTGTACAGATAAACATTTTCAATCTGGCTGATCACCGGGTCAAAGCTTCGGGGAACCGCAATATCGATAATCAGCAGCAGACGATTGCGGCGTTTGGCCACAAGCGATTTGATTCGGTCGCGGCCGAATAGATAACCCTCCGTCGCGGACACGGCTCCGACGACGATATTGGCCTCGGCCACCTTCTCATCCAGCAGTTCCCAGGGTTTGCTGATACTATCGTATTTCTCGGCCACCTGACAAGCACGCGATTTGGAGCGATTGACCACCGTTATCTGACGGCATTTTTCGTGTTGAAAATGCTCCACCAGCAACTCGCCCATCTGCCCGGCGCCAGCGACGACCACCTTAGCGGACCTGATATCTGAAAACAACTGCTTTGCCAGCCCGACCGCCACGCCGGCCACGCTGACACGCCGCGTTGAAATCGTGGTATGGGTGATGACTCGTTTGGCGGTTTGGAACGCCTCGTGAAAAAGACGGCTTAGAACCTTTCCCGCAGTTTGGCACTTACAGGCATCCTTGTAGCTTTCCTTAACCTGAGCGGTAATCTGACTTTCTCCGATGACCATGCTGTCCAGACCGGCGGTTACGGTAAACAGGTGGGCGGCAACCTCTTCATCGGTCTTGATATAAAGAAACTCTTCAATCTCCTCGAAACCAACACCTCTAAAAGCCGCCAACCATTTTGTCAATGCCTCCGGATTCGGGCCGGCGGCCTTATCGGCAACCGCATAACACTCCACCCGGTTACAGGTCGATAGAAGAACAAACTCGCAGCCCGGATAGGTGGCCCTGAGTTTGCCCAAGGCCTCGCGCACAAGCGGTTTATCACAAGCAAGCCGCTCACGGACCGCCACAGGCGCCGTTTTGTGATTAATGCCGATGAGTATGATCCGCATCATAGCCCCTGACCCGAAGAGGATTGTTCAACGGGGCGATTTATCAAACCATGACCCGATTTGCAAAATATCTCGCTGCCGACAAAGGCGAACAGAATCAGAAAGCAAACAACCAATGTTGCCCGGGCCACAATCCTGCCGCTAAAGGCAAGCCATCGTCTCAACAAGAGGATACACAGCAGCAGCATCCATGACACCGCAACGAGTATGATCTTGGAGTCGGCCAACCAGTCGGCCGGAGTCAACCCCAATTGCCGGAAACTGGCGGCGGCCAGCCCAATGCCGCTGATAAGCCCGAATGTCATGGCGACAAAGCCCAATCGAAGCCCCAATAGATTTAATGCCTGCAATTTTTCAAGCGTGGGCATTTTTCCGAACAATTTCGCAAGCTGATTCTTCTTCAAACACCTCCGGCTCCACAGGAAAAGGATGCTCATGGCCCCGGCGAAAACGATCATCGCACCGGATAACGACATCGACATCGCATGAGCGACCGCCCAAGGCGTTCGGGCCGCTTCCTGAGGCACTGTAGCAGGTTCGGCAACAAATGCCGACAGCAGCGTCAGTGCCGAAAGCACCCACGCCATCGCCGAGAAAACCCAAATCCGCCGTATGAACGCCGAAAGAAAAAGAAATGCCATCCCGATGAAAACCATCAAAATCAACATGGACTCGAAAACACCTGTCATTGGAAAGGCCCGAATGTCAACGGCTCGGCATATCAATAAAGCCGTTCCGGCTGCAATCTGCAATGAAGCAAGCACCGACAGCAAAGGCCCAAACCGTGCATCTTCTTTGGCGATCTGCACGAAAGCCAAAACAGAAGAGACCGCGGACAGCAACACGATCGATAAAAATAAATATCTCTCTAACGGCACTAACTCAAGCATCACAAGCCCTAAAAGAATTATTTCTCAATAATATAGGTTGGGGGTACTTTTTTCAACTCTTTGATTGTTTTTAACGCACGGAATTTTGTTACCCCACTCTGCTGACTCATCTGGCGAATCGTCTGCTCAAGCTCGCCGTCACTGGTTGCGTGGACCATCGTATAAAGAGTATAGGGCCACTGTTGCTTTGGGGGCCGCCAGTACGCATGAGAAACCTTTGCCACGGAGGCAAACTGCCGCCCAATCTGATCGACCCGGTCTTCGGGAACATTCCACACGACCATCGCACCGACGCCGTGTCCCATTTGGAAGTGGTTTACAATCGCACCAAGACGACGAATCCTCTTGTCGGCCTTCCACTGACGCAGTACATCCAGCAATTGTCTAACGGGAATCCCGATTATATCCGCCAAATCCTGATACGGACGAACCGATATTGGCATCCCCTGTTGGATTGCGGCTAAAACTTTTTTTTCACAATTATTTAGGTCCATTTTTTTACCGTTGCTGGGATTATACAAAAAAACAACAGTAACAATCAAGCATTCCTTTAATTTCCTGATTCAAGTCGCCTGTAAATCTTACTTGATGTCATCGGCGTCAATCCCTATAATCACGGCTGAGATCACCCTTATAAAGGCAGTTATGAAAGAAATACGAATCGCTACACGGGCCAGCAAGTTGGCTTTGGCACAGGCCAACGAAATAATGAAGCGCTTGTCTTCAGCGGCTCCTGATATACCTGTTTCAATCGTAGAAATATCGACAAAGGGCGACCGGGACAAGTCTGATTTCCTGTACAAGGCCGATTCGGTCGGTTTTTTCACCTCAGAAGTCGAACAGGCCCTTTTGGACGGACGGGCCGATGTCGCCGTCCACAGTCTTAAAGACCTGCCGACGGAAATTACAAAAGGGCTGGCCATTTCAGCGATTCCACAACGGGAACAGGTCAACGATGTAATCGTCGCCGCCAAAGCTATCACTTCGGTTCAAGACTTGTCGAAATGGGCGACCGTCGGCACTTCCAGCGTGCGTCGGATTTCTCAGCTTAAACTGGCTCGCCCGGACCTGGATTGCCAACCATTGCGCGGCAATGTTGAAACCCGAATCAACAAAATACGCAGCGGCGAACTCGATGCGATTGTCGTCGCGCAAGCAGGCCTGAACCGGCTTGGGATGTCCGACCCTATTTCTCTGATTCTGCCGCCGGAAGATTTTATTCCCGCTCCGGGCCAGGGGGCACTGGCCATTCAAACGCGAGAAGACAACACTGCGCTATGTGAACTTGTCCATACACTCGATGATCCGAGCAGCCGGATCGCCACGCAAACCGAGCGACGAATTCTCGCCGCCCTGCACGGCGGGTGCAGTATTCCCCTGGGTGTGTTTTGCCGAATCGAAAAAGAAATCATTTATATTCAGGCGATTTTGTGCAACCTTGCGGCAACGAAACATATCAGGAAAGCCGTTTCCTGTCCGCTTGACAAAGCAAGCGAAACCGCCGATTATATCGTACAGCAACTGCTAAATGAAGGCGGCAAAGAAATCCTGGATGAAGTCAATAACGAGAAACAGGGAGATTTCAGATGAGTTATCCGGTAACACGCCCCAGAAGACTTCGAAAGACGGCTCCTATGCGAAGACTTGTACGGGAAACATCTTTAAGCGTTTCAAACTTAGTCTATCCGCTTTTTGTCTGTCCGGGCGTCGACATTAAAGAGCCGATTGATTCGATGGCCGATTGCTTTCATTTGTCGCCGGACAATGCGGCCCGCGAGGCAAAAGAGGTTGCCAAACTTGGTATTGGAGCAATTTTATTATTCGGAACGCCCCGAAAAAAAGACGCTTTCGGCTCTGAAGCATCGAGTCCTGACAGCGCCGTCGCTGAAGCGACCAAACGCATCAAAGACGCCGTACCTGAACTGCTCATTGCCACGGACACCTGCCTTTGCGCTTACACCGACCACGGACACTGCGGCGTCATCAAAGACGGTTGCGTCGAAAACGATGCGACTTGTGAGTTGTTGGCCGCAATGGCAACAACGCATGCAAAAGCCGGCGCCGATATAATCGCCCCATCCGATATGATGGACGGTCGAGTCGGTGTCATCCGAAAAGCATTAGACCGTGAACAACTGACTGATACGGCTATTATGGCGTATTCGGTAAAATACGCTTCGGCTTATTACGGCCCTTTCCGCCACGCCGCCGGCAGCGCGCCATTGCAAGGCGACCGTCGAAGTTACCAGATGGACCCGGCCAACAGCCGCGAAGCTCTTAAAGAAATCCAAATGGACATCGAGGAAGGCGCCGACATTGTGATGGTCAAGCCCGCTCTGGCCTATCTCGATATCGTTCGTATGGCAAAAGACGCATTCGAGACACCCATCGCCGCCTATAATGTTTCAGGCGAATATATGATGCTAAACGCGGCCGCCGATGCGGGATTGATCGACCGCGAATCCGGCATTCTGGAAACGCTGCTCAGCTTTAAGAGGGCCGGAGCCGACATCATTATCACCTACTTCGCAAAAACCGCGGCTCAACTTCTTTCCTGAAGCGAATTTTTTGGAGTGAAAATTACCCCTTGACAAATGATTTGTTTTGGTGTACACACTTTGGTCTTAATGACTTATGTCATTTCAGGGCGTTTAGCTCAGTTGGCTAGAGCACTAGCTCGACAAGCTAGGGGTCACTGGTTCAAGTCCAGTAACGCCCAATTGTGGGGGTCTTGCACGGTTTGGCAGGCCCTCGCATTTTCTTGGTTAGCCCTACAAATACAAGGGGTTATATCGCTGTCGCTTTCACTTTTACACAAGTCGGTGCAAGGCGCATTATCGGGAGTTTGCACCTGATTACACACCGTTGTTTCTGCCCCCCTGACGGTCATTTTAAGAAGAAGCGGCAGTAGCAGGATAAAGATACATCGCAAGGAGCGGCGATCCATAGCATAAATGACCAACCCGGTCATTTATGCCGCAGCGTCATTGTAGCAACCGAAAAAACCCTTGAAAGTATCTGTTATTTCCACTATAAGCACTTTTTGGCGTTCTGAAAGATTATGAAAACCGATAATACTTGTTCTCAATGCGGGCATAAAGACGGCTGTCGGCTGTCGTATGAAAAGCTCGGCAAAGCCAGAGGTTCTAATGTGGCGGCCAAGGCGATTGTCGCGTTTTTGATACCGATTGGTGTGTTTATTGGTATCCTTGCCGCCAGTGAGCAGTTGCTGCAGGACCAACTGGAAGGACGCGGCTTAACACTGGTCAGTTTTTTTTCGGCGGCGTGTGTTTCGTTGTTGGCTGTATTTGTAATTCGGGCCATTCGCGGCCCGGCAAAAAAAGAACACGGTGAAAAAAGGTAGGTTTCATGGCGGAAATTCGCGGTAAATGTACTTTTCCGGGCGGCGCGCACCCGCCTGAAAATAAACAGTTTGGTGAAAATTGTCCCGTAGAGGTCGCAACCGTCCCCAAACAGGTGTCGATTCTGCTGAGCCAGCACATTGGCGCTCCGTGTGAGCCGCTGGTGGCCAAGCGGGAAGCGGTAACAGTCGGACAGGTCATCGGCCAATCGGATGCGTTTGTTTCGGCTCCGATCCATTCACCGATCAACGGAACGGTCAAGGACATTGCTTTGCTGCCGCACCCGGTCATCGGACGGACGATGGGCATTATCATTGATGCCGACGCTGAAAACAACACACCCAAACAGCCGGTCAATGCCCGGTTTGACAAGGATTTCAACCCCACTGATTTTACACCTGAGAAAATTTGCATGTCGGTGCGCCAAGCGGGGTTGGTCGGAATGGGTGGGGCCGGTTTCCCCACACAGGTTAAAATTGAACCCAATCCGCGACTGGAAAAAAAAGTCCTGATCATCAACGGCTGTGAGTGTGAACCGTTTATCACCTGCGACTATCGTGTGATGCTGGAGTGGGTCTGGCAGGTCATCGCAGGCATTCGTCTGGCGGCTCATGCGGCCGGCGTTAATAAAATTCGGATTGGTATCGAGGACAACAAGCCCGAAGCAATCAAGATTGTCAGCGACACGATTGAGCAGCTGGGCAACATTGGCGATATACAGGTCGTTCCGCTCAAGACCAAGTATCCACAGGGCGGCGAGCGGCAACTCATTAAATCCATCCTTGGCAAAACCGTTCCAACCGGCAGTATTCCACCGACCATCGGGGTTTGTGTGCTGAATGTGGCAACTTGTGCGGCGATTGCCGAAGCGGTCATAGTTGGTAATCCGTTGACGCATAGGATTGTAACGGTTTCCGGATGTGCCATATCAAAGCCCGGAAACTACTATGTTCCGATTGGGATGCGTGTGGAAGACCTCATCGAATATTGCGGCGGATTGACCGAAACCGCCGCCAAAGTCATCATGGGCGGTCCAATGATGGGCTTTGCGATTGCCGATCTTTCCACACCCCTGACAAAGACGAGCGGGGCCTTAACCTTTCTGACCAAGGCCGCCGTAACGCGAGCCAAATACGAAAAACAGGTAACCGCCTGCATTCGCTGCGGGCGATGCCTGACGGCGTGTCCGGAGCATCTGAACCCGACGAAGATCGCTCACGCGGTCAAATATAACAAGCTCGATCTGGCGAAGGATTATTACCTGTCGGCGTGTATGGAGTGCGGCTGTTGCAGTTTCGTCTGTCCGGCCAACATTGAGATCACCGGCTACATTAAAACCGGTAAGATTTTGGACGCGCGGGCGAAGAAACGGCTCGGATAGCAATTTTAGTTATCAGTTATCAGTGAACAGTGAAAACAGTTAAGGAATACTATTTCAATGCTAAGCAAGATCACAGTTTCACCGGCGCCGCATATCAGCCAGGATCTGTCAACGCGCGGCGTGATGGGCGATGTGATTATCGCTCTTGTCCCTGCGATAGCCGCAGCGGTGTGGTTTTTCCGTTTTCAGGCGGTCTGGGTAATTGCCACTTGCGTCCTGTCGTGTATGGCCAGTGAATGGATATGCAATATCATTCGCAAAAAGCCGAATTCGCTGGGCGATTTGAGTGCGATTTTGACAGGGCTTATCCTGGCGTTTTCATTGCCGCCGACGATTCCATTGTGGGCCGCCGCCATCGGCAGCGCATTTGCGATTGTCATTGCCAAAATGCTGTTCGGCGGGTTGGGCTGTAATGTGTTTAATCCGGCGATGGCGGCACGGGCATTTATGGCGGCCTCGCTGGGGGCGCTGATGACGACCTGGACCGTGCCGGCGACCATGGGTGAAGTTCATTGTAAAGGGCAGGAGGCCAATGCGCTGGCGGCGATTCATGCCGAAAACACTTACGATGGTTCGAATGGAGAAATCGCTCTGACGCAGGCGACCCCACTGGCTTGGGCCAAATCCGCCCAAAAAGGCAAGGCCGATGTCCAGTTGGTTAACCAAATGGTCAAGCCGACATTTTACGGTGGAGTCGGCGGATGTCTGGGCGAAACCAGCGTGCTGGCACTGCTGATTGGCGGGGTCTATCTGTTGATTCGCAAAACGATCTCATTTCATATTCCGGCGGCGGTATTGATTGCCGCGGCGGCTTTTGTGGGCATTTTTTATCTCATCAGCCCGGACAAATACGCCAATCCCGCTTTTCATCTGTTTAGCGGCGGGATGCTGATCTGTGCGTTCTTTATCGCGACCGATCCGGTAACCGCTCCCTTGAGCGTTAAGGGCATGTGGATATTTGGTGTCGGCGTGGGGGCCTTGGTGATGCTCATTCGTCTGATTGGCGAACTGCCGGAGGGAGTGATGTATGCGGTGTTGATCATGAACGCCCTGACACCTTTAATCGACCGGGCCTGTAAACTGATGCCGGCGGGAGGAAAACCCAATGTCAGCTAATGAATCCAAAAATCCGGTTTTGTTCTTTCTTCAGGAAAGCTGGTTGCTCATGGCGGCGGCGATTGTTTTTGGTGCCTTGCTTGCTTCGCTGAATGCGGCCTGGCAACCGAAAGTCGCACAGAACGAGATCAACAAGTTTAGTGTGCTGGCGGGCGGGTTACTGACCGGTGCGGAGCAATTTAAAACGGCTCTGGAGGCCGTACCGGTCGATATCGGAAAAGGCAAGACTTATGCCGTCGAAGTCAAGAAGGGCCTTGACGCCGACGGAAAGCTCGTCGGCTGGGCGTTTGTGTGTGAAGGAAGCGGTTTTGCCGATAAGATCAAACTGGTTATCGCGACGGATGCGGCGTTTGAAACACTGGCCGGGTTCGGTGTTCTGGCCAGTAATGAAACGCCTGGCTTTGGCGATAAGATCAATATCGAAGACGGCTTTTACCAGAGCCAATTCAAGGCAGCGCCGGTTACTGAATTGGAATTGACAAAGATCGGCGACCCTGAAAAAGTGGATAGCCAGATCGTCTCGATTACCGGGGCGACGGTAACCAGTGAGGCCGTGGTCAACATCTTCAATACTTTCCTGCTGCCGGTTAAGGAAGCGATGCAGGAGCAAAATCTTTTACAATAATCCGTGGCACGGCCATCTTGGCCGTGATTCACGGGCTGGAAGCCCGTGTCACATTAGTTTAACCATGAAGAACGGGAAGTTTGATATATTTTTTCTTCATGACCTTCAGTAACTTCATGGTAAAAAAATGGGAAATAGAACTTATGTCGGATAATAAAATTTCACTCAGCAAAACATTTTTCGGCGGTATATGGGATAATAACCCGGTGCTGCGGCTGCTATTGGGGATGTGCCCGATGCTGGCGGTAACGGCCGCGGTTAAACCGGCACTGACGATGGGAATCAGCGTAATCTTTGTGCTGCTGTTTTCCAATATCGTCGTTAGTTCGATCCGTCATCAGCTCAAACCGCATGT
>QNBU01000019.1 GCA_003644215.1 Planctomycetota bacterium | reverse complement strand
TGACCTCATCGAAGATCAGGATGCTCTTGTGCTGATTGCACAGGGTTCTCAGCTCGTTGAGAAAGAACGGTTTTGGCAAAACGGTTCCCATATTTCCGGCGATGGGTTCAACGATGACTGCGGCGATCTGGTCGGCGTACTCCTTGAACAACTCCATAACCGCTTCGGGATTGTTGTAAGGGGCGAGCAGGGTATGTTTGGCGAAATCGGCCGGTACGCCGGGGCTAGAGGGCGACCCCAGTGTCATCAGGCCGGAGCCAGCGCTGACGAGCATGTGATCGACATGGCCGTGATAGCCGCCGATGAACTTGATGACTTTGTCGCGGCCGGTGGCCCCGCGAGCGAGGCGGATGGCGGTCATGACGGCTTCTGTGCCGGAACTGACCAGCCGGACCTCATCGATGGACGCAAATGCGGAAACAATCATCTCGGCGAGCTGCGTTTCACCGACGGTGGGGATGCCGTAGCTGGTGCCTTTTGACATTGCCTTTTCAACACCTGAAAGTACGAATATGTTGGCGTGGCCGAGGATCATCGGCCCCCAGGACAGACAGTAGTCGATGTACCTGTTGCCGTCTTCGTCGTAGAGATAGGGGCCTTTGGCTTTTTGGATAAAGATCGGGTCGGCTGCCACGCTCTTAAATGCGCGAACGGGGCTGTTGACGCCGCCGGGGATGACTTTTTGGGCGTTTTTGAAGAGTTGGGTACTCTTTTGATTTTTCATAGTCTTTAGCCACGAATTAACACAGATTTTCACAGATTATTTTTAGACGGGATTAACAGGACTTACAAGATTTTTATTTACTCCCGATGTATCGGGAAAGAGCATGAAGTTTTATTTGTCCAATCATCTAATGTGTCGTTTTTCATATTGCCCTTACAGGGCGTTTCATTTTTTTGGTTCTTATTACCCAGGGCGTTGCCCTGGGCTGAGGTATGCCGGCCTTTCAGGCCGCAAGTTTTGAACAAGCTTCCGACTTCGCTTTCAGCTTCGCCGAGATAAGAAGCTTGAACTCTTACATTATATCTTTGTCAATAACTTTTGCGTTGATGTTGTATTGCTTTGCTATGGTTTGGGTTGGAACGCCCAGGCACAGCGGCTCGATGTGTTTGGGTATGCGCCCGAATCTATTTACGAATGCTCGAACGGTTGAGCCGCTGGTGAAAAGGATTTTGTCGATGTAGTCAAGGTCAATCTCATCAACACCCTGTTCGATGGCTTTATAGACGGTCAGTTTGTCGCACTCTGCGCCTCTGGCGGACAGTCCATCGGGTAGTTCAACAGAGCTGACTTCTGCCTGCGGCAGCAAAATCGAACGCCCGGAGATGTCAGTTTTGCCAAACGCCTCCAGCAGTCCGGCACTGGATTCAGTCGCCGCTGTCAGATCGGGCTTGACGCCGTATTCCAGCAATCGTTTTCCGCTGGCTTTGCCGATGACGGCGAATTTTGTGTTTGCAAAAATCCGTGTATCGTATCCGGCGGCGTAGAGTTTTTTGAAGAAAAAGCTGATCCCGTTTCTGCTGGTGAATACAATCCAGTTATACGGTTTTGGTTGTTTGAAATAGGCCTCGGCCCGGTTGGTATTCTCCGATTCGATGCAGCGGATAATCTGGCGGTGGACAATTGTGCCGAGATGTGAATAGTGCTCGGGGTGGTTTCCCATATGGAGGATTTTCGGTTTCTTTGAAAACCAATCGAGCTTGTCCTGAAGTTCGACGACCTTGCCAACAACAAAGATCGCCGGGGTTCGCAAGGGGTTTTCTTTAATGATACCGAGAAAATTACCCAGTGTTCCCTTGACGATACGCTGGTCATAGCAGGTTCCGTGTTCGACGGCGGCGATCTTCGTATCCGCCGGGTAGCCCGCCTCCCGCAGCGACCGGATGATATTTTTGATATTGCCAACAGACATCAGGAAAATCACCGTGCCTGCATGAGGAATATCGATGGGTCGGTCGTCGCCCTTTTTGCGATGACCGGTAACGACGGCGAGGGTCGATGCGCAGTCCCGATGGGTCGGTGGGATTCCCGCATAGCATGGGGCTGCCAAGGCGCTGGTGATTCCGGGGACGACCTCGAAGGCGAGACCCGCATCGTCGCACGCCTCGGCTTCTTCGCCGCCGCGTCCGAAAAGGTAGCAATCTCCGCCTTTAAGCCGGGCTACGATTTTGCCGGCTTTGGCCTTTTGGATAATCAGGGTGTTAATCTTTTCCTGTGGCAGGGTATGCCTGGAGGCAAATTTGCCGACGGAAATCTTTTCTGCCCCTTCTTTGGCGTGTGTCAATAGTTCACGGGAAATCAGATGGTCATAGAGGACAACATCCGCCTGTGAAAGAACCCTTAGCCCTTTGACGGTAATCAACTCGGCGTCGCCGGGGCCAGCGCCGATGAGGAACACTTTTGTTTTTTGAGAAACTTGGTTTTTCATTGTTCAATCTCTCTCTGTAGAGTATATATTATACGCTAACTGCCGCAATAGTCAATAAAGAGAAAGAAGTTAATGGACGCCCTTGATCGAAAGATAATTCGTGAACTTCAGGGAAATTTCCCCCTTGAAGCCAACCCGTATGAGATTATGGCAGATCGTTTGGGGATCAGCACGGACCTGCTATGGGATCGGGTTCTGATTCTGAAAGAGTCCGGTGTGATCCGGCGGATGGGGTTTAGCATTGACTCGCGGAAGATCGGTTATTGCAGCACTTTGGCGGCGATAAGGGTTTCACGGGGTCAGATTGAGCAGGCGTCGGAATTGATCGCGGGTTATTCGCAGATTACGCACAGTTATTTGCGGGATGACGACTTCAATATATGGTTTACCATTATCACCGAGAGCGAAGAGCGTATTGTAACTATATTGGATGAAATTCGGTGCGAAATGGGACTACCCGAAGATGATATGATGGATTTGCCGGTGAAAAAACTTTTTAAGTTAGATGCGCGGTTTAAGTAGTCCGTGGGCCTTGAACGGGGGGGTCGTCGCTTTTTGGCCCTTTGAGAAACAATGCTGATTTAAGAAGATAATTGCACTATTGGACAGAATAGTTGTAGCATTATGGGGGAGTATCTGTAGTATTTAGGATGCTATCTGTAGTGTTTAGGGAAATGGTTATTAAAGTCAGGGATATGGATATTGAAGTTACGCGGTGGTTACAACTTGAAAATAGAAGGCCGCCCCGGCGGCTTCCTGGATAAGGCCTCACTCCCTGAAACCCTTTATCTGCCCCTGGCGAGCCGGTCGTTTAATTTTTCACAAATCTGTACAGTCCATGGCCGGCATGTGGTAGTCGGGGATATCCTTGCGAGAGATCCGGATAATTACGATATCCCCCTGCTTTCGCCCTGTTCGGGGCAAGTTGATTTGGAGTCAACGACCGGGCATGTGGTTCTTCATGAGCTATCCGGCGACGAAAGCGGCGTGCAGATTAAGTATGATGACGCCAAACATGCTCATAAAATGGGGTCGGCGGACTTCGAACGACATAAGTTATTGAATCTGGGTGCCTGGGAGTATGTGAAAGATGCCTACACAGGCCAGACACCGGATCCGCTGTCAACGCCGCAGGCGGTTATTGTCTCGACGATTCAGCTTGAGCCGTTTCTCGTCAGAGGCGATGTTTTGCTGGAAGCATCTCTTCAGCAGTTTACGCGCGGCCTCGAACACCTCCAGTCGCTGCTTGAATATCAGCCGATCTACTTGGTGCTTCCTAAGATAAAAACAGACATCTCGGC
Source organism: Planctomycetota bacterium (assembly GCA_003644215.1). Classification (GTDB taxonomy): domain Bacteria; phylum Planctomycetota; class Phycisphaerae; order Sedimentisphaerales; family Anaerohalosphaeraceae; genus 4572-13. The sequence goes on along the minus strand of QNBU01000019.1, from coordinate 6,050 downwards.
CAAAATAAAAGAGCACATTCGTGGTTACGCATGGGTGAAGACTATAGATGTCCCCCTGAAATACCCCTATGATAATGCTGCCATTCTCTCGCGTCATATAGGGCTTAAACGGGGTGATGGATTTATCTGGAGTCTCAATGCCGATGGTGTTGTTGCTGTTGACACTGCATTGACTTCGTCTAAGCCCTGTGTCGAGAGGGTTATTTCCGTGGCCGGGCCGGGAGCCAAACACCCCTTGCACCTGCGACTGACAGCGGGCTATCCTGTTGCGGAGATCCGAAAACGGTATGCTCAAAAACATGCGGTTGCTGTTGACGGTGGGATTTTAACCGGGCAGCTTTTAACGGATGATATAAAGGGGATTTCCGTTGATTGCAAAGGGATTACTTTTGTTCCGGAGCGGCAGAGCCGGGAGTTTTTGGCGTTTGTGCGTCCGGGCTTTGACAGGCAATCCTACGCACCCTGTTTTATGAGTTCATTGCGTGGTCTTTTTGCCGAACGGCTGACCAATTCAGTTCGTGGCGAGGTGCGTCCGTGTGTGTCCTGTAATTTCTGCGAGGAGGTATGCCCGGCCGGCATTACCCCCCACCGTTTACACAAGTTGATCTACCAGGATGATATTGATGAAATTGAACGCTCTCGTATTGACCTTTGTATTGAGTGCGGATTGTGTTCTTTTGTGTGCCCTTCGAAAATTGAACTCATGCACGAATTTCAAGAGGCCAAAGGGGCCATCGCGAAAGAGAAAGCCGCCGCCGCTAAGAGGGAAGCGGACGCGGCACAACAGACTGATTCTGAGTAACTATAGCAAGTTAGGGAAAGCATTGTGAAAATACTGCTTCAACTATTTGAAAAAGTTCGTCCTGTGTTTGAAGACAAAGGGGTGCTGTCTCCGATGAAGCCGTTGTATGAGGCGATGGAGAACTTCTTTTTTGCGCCCGCTTCAAAGACACTGTATGCCCCGTTTAGCCGCGATCCCTTAGACATCAAACGCTATATGTCGATGGTTATCATCGCCTTGCTGCCGTGTGTGGCGGCGTCGCTGTATTTCTTTGGGCTTCAGATCATTTCGATGATCGTGGTCTCTTATGCGGCGGGAGGATTGGTGGAGGTGGCCTTTGCGGTGATTCGGAAAGAAAAGATTGCCGAGGGGTTTCTGGTAACGGGTCTGATTTTCCCGCTTGTTTTGCCGCCGGCGACTCCGTTATGGATGGTCGCGGTTGGCTGTGCGTTCGGCGTCTTTGTGGGCAAGGAGATTTTTGGCGGAACCGGACGGAATCTGTTTAATCCAGCCATTGTTGGCCGGTGTTTTTTGGCGCTGGCCTATCCGGCGGCGATGTCGGCGAGCTGGATCGAGCCAGGAAGCGGACTCACCGGGCGATTATTGCAGTATGTTACGGGGTCCAATGTCGAGGCGATTACTTCCGCGACGCCTCTGGTCGAAGCCAAGCAGGGAGTGTTTGCGGACACTCTGCACTTAGCCATCGGCAACATTTCTGGTTCCATCGGTGAAACTTCCGGGTTGCTGATCATCATCGGAGGGATATTTTTACTATTGACCAAGGTTTCAAACTGGCGGACTGTCGTGGGCGTTCTTGGTTCTGCCGTGCTTTTTGAAGCGATTTTGCATGGCGTTAATCCGGAGCAATACGCACCTGCGTTGTGGCACTTGTTTGCAGGCGGCTTGCTGTTTGGGGCGTTTTTTATGGCCACCGATCCGGTCTCAAGCCCTTCGACGAACCAAGGTAAGTGGACATACGGCGTTCTGATTGGGTCCGTCGCGATTTTGATCCGAAACTTCAGCGGGTATGTCGAGGGGATGATGTTCGCGATTTTGCTGGGTAATATCGCTGCCCCGATCATAGACGAAATAGTTTTTAGTGTTCGGTTGAGGATGCTCAGAAATGAATAAAATACGCCAACATATCTATACGATCTGTTTTGCCATTATTCTGGGGCTGGTTTGCGCGACTTTGCTGACGGCGGCGGCAGAGTTTACCCGGCCTCGGCAGGAAGAAAATAAAAAGGCCGAAGAAATCAGGAATATCCTGTCGGCATTAAAGATTCCCTTTGATGCAGATACGAGTCCGGCCGGACTGATAGAAGTCTTTGAGCAGGATGTGGCCGAGCAGACGCTCGGACAGGATGAACCGTTGACTGTTTATGCCTATAAGCCGGAAGGTTCGGATGCGGTCAAGGCGGTAGCTGTCCGGTTCGCGGGGCCGGGTTTGTGGGGTCCGATCAAAGGTTTTTTGGCACTGGAGCCGGACTATAAAACGATCCGCGGGCTTTCGTTTTACGAGCAGGAGGAAACGCCGGGCCTTGGCGGTGAAATTACCACGGTTGGTTTTTGCGGTCAGTTCGAGGGACATCAGATCGCTGATGAACAGGGCCAATGGGGAATTGATATTGTCGCAGGCGGAGCCGATGCAACCGGTGTTAATGAAATCGCCGGAATTACAGGGGCCACAATGACCTGTGACAAAGTAGAGGAAATGATCAATACCATAATCGAAGCGCTCGCTTCAAAGAGAGAGGCATATGTCCAATAACAGTTCGTGTACGACCTGCGGCGGCCTTTGCGGGGGCAAAGGCCTTGTAACCCTGAAAGAGGGTGTCTGGACGAGTAATCCGCTGGCGATTCAGGTGCTGGGGATTTGTTCGGCTCTGGCGGTAACAAACAAGCTGAGTAATTCGCTGGTGATGGGAGCGGCTCTGTTGTTTGTGTGTGTGGGTTCAAACTTATTTGTGTCGCTGTTGCGAAACCATATCCCGCATCGGATTCGAATGATCGCTGAAGTGGCGATTATCGCGACTTTCGTGATTTTGTTTGACCAATTTCTCAAGGCGTACTACTGGGAAATGTCCAAACAATTAGGGCCGTATGTCGGGTTGATTATTACCAATTGTATCGTGATGGGCCGGGCCGAGGCCTTTGCTTTGCAGAACCCGCCGCTGGTGTCGATCGTTGACGGGGTGGCCAACGGGATTGGTTATGGGGTGGCTCTGGCTATTATCGGTTTCCTGAGGGAACTGTTTGGGGCCGGTCAGGTTGTTTTCTTTGGCATGACGATTGACCTGGGTTCGTGGTACACACCCAATCAGCTTATGATTCTGGCACCGGGTGCTTTTTTTGTATTTGGTATTCTTATCGCAATTTTCAATGTGCTTAAAGGCGATGACGCCGAGGAGGGTCAATAAATGTCTGATACATCTGCAATGGTCATTCTGATCGCGGCGGTCTTTACGAACAATATTCTGTTGAGTAATTTTCTCGGAATGTGTTCATTTATCGCCTGCTCCAGTCAGGTCGAAACCGCCCTGGGACTGGGTACGGCCGTAACCTTTGTAATGACCCTGACGGCGATGATTAACTATGCAATTTATCATTTTGTTTTGGCTCCGCTGCAACTGGGGCATCTCCAGTTCATCGTATTTATCGCCGTCATCGCGGCGTTTGTTCAGCTCGTTGAGATGATTGTGGAGCGATTTAGCCCGAAGTTGTATTTTGCATTAGGGATTTTTCTACCGCTGATTACCGTTAATTGTGCGATTTTGGGTGCTTCGCTTTTTGCGATTATTCGAAACTACACCTTTGTTCAGACAGTTGGTTTTGGTTTTGGCGCCGGTCTGGGCTGGCTGGTCGCAATCGTCTTGATGGCGGGCCTGCAGCAGAAAATGCGTTATGGTGATGTCCCCAAGCCGTTTGCCGGTGTGCCTGTGGCTATGATCATTACCTGCGTGATGGCGATGGCCTTTATGGGGTTTGCCGGAATGGTAACGATTCAATAGGAGAAGCTCGAAGTGGCGTTATATTTGAATGCAGCATTGGTTTTCGGGTCGCTGGCGGCAGTGCTGGCGATTGGGCTTATTATCGCCGAACGCTTTCTGGTTAATTATGGAATCTGTAAGCTCGATATTAACGCTGGCGAAGAGCCGCTGGAGGTTGAAGGGGGACAGACTCTGCTTTCGGCCTTGTATTCCAATGAAATTTTCATCCCCTCGGCCTGCGGCGGCAAGGGGTCTTGTGGACACTGCAAAATTACAGTTACCAGCGGCGGCGGTCCGGTGCTACCGACCGAGACGCCCTTTCTGACACGCGGAGAGCTTCGCTCCGATATGCGTTTGGCTTGTCAAGTTAAGATTCGAGAGGATATTTTTGTTCGTATTCCATCGGACTTGCTGAATGTGAAGCTATTTGATGCTTCCGTTGAGTCTGTCCGCGAGCTTACATACGATATGCGGCAGGTGCGATTCAAACTCAACGATCCGGATGAAATGATCCAACGCCCCGGGCAATATGTTCAGATTGAGGCCCCTTCGCCGGAAGGACCGGTTTTCAGGGCTTACTCCATCAGCTCGCCCGCCTATGAGAGCAATGTCGCTGAAGTGATGGTGCGGCTGATCCCCGGAGGGATTGGGTCAACCTATATTCATAATCTTCAGGAAGGCGACCCTGTTACATGGACGGGTCCGTATGGTGAATTTTACCTCAATGAAGACCTCGATACCGAGATTGTCTGTGTTGGCGGCGGGGCCGGAATGGCGCCGATGAAGAACATCATTTATTCGCTCTATGACAAACAGCCCGACCGGGTATGCTGGTTGTTTTTCGGATGCCGAACCACCAAAGACATTTTCTACCTCGAAGAATTTAAGGCCCTTGCCGAAAAGCATCCCAATTTCAATTTGATCTACGCATTGTCTGATGAGTTAGCCGAGGGTGAACAATGGGACGGCGAGACCGGCTTTGTTCATCTGGCCGTGGACAAACACCTTGAACCCAATATCGACCGACAGGCCTTCCTGTGCGGCCCCCCTTTGATGATTGATGCGGTCATGCGTGTTCTGGAGGACAAGGGACTTGCCGAAGAGGACATCTTTTACGATAAATTTTAATGAACATCAGACGATTCTCAAATCCGGTAATACTTTTATTTCTGACAGCGCTTACGGTTTTTTCTGTTTTCGGAGCGTTTATCGGAGCCGGACGGGCCGGGCGTTTTTTTAATTCGACGCCGCTGGCCCTATTTTGGTGTCTGCTGTTCGTGTTTTTCATTACGGGATTCTTCGTTTACGCCTCCTTAAGAAAAAACCTTGTGCTTATGACAATTCACGCCGGCTGTATTCTTGTGCTGGCGGGAGGGATGGCTGGTTCAGCCAAAGGCCGTCTGCTGTTTGATCGATTGTTCGATGAGCATTCATTTACAAGGGGAGCGATGTCGCTCCATCGGGGGCAATCGTCTCATCGCGTCTCTTTGGAAACGGGGATTGCTGAGATGCCCTTTGCAATACGGCTCAAAGACGCCTTTATCGAATACTATGACACTCCGTCATTCCACTTGAATTTTAGAAATGGTTCCCACTTTGACATTCCCGCGGAAGTCGGGCAAATAGTTGTCCTCCCGGATGGTCTTGGGATCGTCGAGGTGGTAAAGGCCTATCAGAACTTTAAGATGAAACAAGTCAACGGCCGGATGACGCCGTATGAGTCCGCAGAACCGGGATCTAATCCCGCCTATGAACTGACACTGACGCCGGACGGTAAAGCGGCGGAGACATTTTATGTCTTTGAACGATTGGGCATGCACGCCATGTCCGGCAGGGACTATCGGGCCGAATATGTAGCTCCCCGCATGGTCAAGGACTATAAAAGCATCCTGCAGGTTATCGACAAGGGTGAAGTGGTCAGGGAAACGACGATTGAGGTTAACAAGCCCTTGTATTATGGGGGCTACCACTTTTATCAGAACACCTTTGCCTATGATGATACCGGCCCGATTAGTGGGATTTCGATAACATCGGTACGGGGTGTATGGGCTGTTTTTGTTGGCTACGCGATGGTTTTCATCGGTCTTGTTTTACGGTTTTGGCCGAAGCTTTTGAAAGGGTGGGGCAATGACGATTAAGCCGGACATTCAGGGGCTTTTGATTTATTTGACGATGGCGGGGTATCTGCTGGTTTTCCTGACCGCTGTGAAGTTTCCAAAATCAGCCAGCGTTTTTTTTGTAAGCTCTTTCCTTTTTAGTTTGACGGCATTGATTTATCG
>QNBU01000018.1 GCA_003644215.1 Planctomycetota bacterium | reverse complement strand
GTTTAACCGCCAGGCGATTGCCGAGGTCAATCCGCAATCGTATGAGATGGCCCAACTGGACGGCATTGTTTGGCACGACTTGCCCGGAATGCTTTGCTTAGGGTATAAGGATATTACCGATTCAGAGTTTTGGGTCCGCGGCCATCTTCCCGGGCGTCCGATCATGCCGGGCGTTATCATGGTAGAGGCCGCCGCTCAACTGTGCAGTTTCTTTATGAAACGGATTTATGGCTTAGATGGGTTTATCGGTTTTTCGGGTATCGGCGAAACAAAATTCCGCGGGACCGTTCTTCCGGGAAGCCGCCTATACCTTCTTGGACATATCGACAAGGTTCGAAGCCGTCAATTCTCAGCGACCGTCCAGGGAGTTGTGGATGACAAAATTGTCTTCGATACCCTTATCAGCGGCATGAGGGTTTGACGCCTCCTCTTTATGAGGAACTCTTTGATTCTCCGGTCGCTTCTGAACAATGTAGCACTTTGTCCGTGTCCGTTCATACACTGATTTTATCCCTGCGCTCGCGCTTCGGGCTGTTGTTTACAAATTCAACCGCTGATACACCGCTTCCCGCATTCGGTCTTCATCCGGTTCGTCGCCGATGTAGATTTTGTATTGGGCCATGGCTTGACGGATGAACATCTCGGCTCCGTTGACAGTCGTTGCTCCGGCGGCTTTGGCGTCCTTCAATAGCTTCGTTTCCAGCGGATTATAGACCGTATCAAAGACGATCATGTCCTTATGAAGCACACCATCCGACACCGGAGAAGTTTCAGTATTCGGGTGCATCCCTAAACTGGTGCAGTTGACCAGAATCGTCGCTTTCGTCTGAGCCAGTTCATCTATGGAGGCAAATTTGCAGCCAAACTCTTTCGCCAGCGACTCAGCCTTACTGACCGTGCGATTATAAATCGTCACACGAGCCGCCACATCAGCCAGGCCCGCAACAACAGCCCTGGCAACACCGCCTGCGCCAACTGCCGCGACTTTAGTCTTATGCAGGTCGTGCCGGTCACCGCCGGTCGCCGCAACGAGCGCATCCATCGCTCCGGCATAATCCGTATTATAAGCACTGAGCAATCCATTGAAACCAATCTTCAGGGTATTCACCGCCCCGATGGCCTCGGCCAGATTATCCACATAATCCCCGTGCTGATTGGCATAATCCAGCGCATGCGTCTTATGCGGAAGGGTTACACTAAAACCCCCAAAGCCAAACTTAGACCGCTCGCCGACACAATTCAAAAATGTGTTAAATTCCTCCCTGTCTCCCTCCACCAAAAACGGCAGGTAAACCGCGTTGATCTTCTCGGCGTCAAAACATGTATTATACAACGCCGGACCCAGCGAATGGCTCACCGGGTTTCCAATCAGGCCGAAGATTTCGGTATCGGCATCCTGACGATCCCACCCGAACATTTTCATCTGCTCAACCGGAATCTGCCCCGGCGCGGTCGCGCTGTCATCATCCAGCGATGCGAATGTTAAAAATGCCCCGAGCTTCTTCGCCAAAATCCGGCTGATCTGACCGGCGACCCCCATGCAAAAGCAAATCAACGGCCGGTCGGCATTTCGTAAAAGGTCGAACGCCGCAAAACAATCGTTAATATGCCGTGCCTTATAAACAATCTTGGGAATTGCGTCAGGATAGATCGCCAGAATCGATTCGTATAAAATATCCAAATCCTCAAACGGACGGTTAAAATTATGACAGGACAGGATCAGCTTGGTTTCGGACTGCTCAAGAGTCGCCTTGAGAACCGAATGTGTATCGGAATGCTTGAAGTTGGCGTATTCAATATCAACAAACTCCGCCCCGGCCCCAATCGCCTCTCTCAAAATTGCCAGCCGAAGCGACGGCTCAACCTCCACAAAGCCCCCCTCTTTCCTGTCCCGGCAGGTAACAATCACCGGCAACTTTGCTTTCTGGGCCGCTCGAACCATCTTTAAGACGGACTCAACGCCTGGCTGCGTCAGTGCATCGGCACGAATTTCCACCGCTTCGGCGCCTTTGCCCTTGGCGCGATCAAGCTGCTGAGAAAACTCATCTTCGTTCTTTGCAAAAATGGATACAGCCAAATAAGTCATACTCTTAACCTATAATGGGTAAAAGCGGAAAAGGCAAGTCTAAAATCGGGCTATTGAATAGCCAACTGTCTTCTTGCAATCCATGTCCAATCCGATATACTTGTCCATTAGGAGTCTCCTGTAAAGGTTAGTGTGGCGTTTCGACGACCACGAAAATTTTTGGGGCGTCTATACGACCCCGTATTATAACCCATACCGGAGGATCCGGTTACATCGCTTATCTCTGTGGATAAAATATGGGTTTAGTTTACATCCTATTAATGGTCGTGCTGCTGGGGTGTTCAGCGTTTTTTTCGGGATCGGAGACGGCGTTTTTTCATCTTTCCCATCGCACGGTTCGTCAATTCGCCAAGTCAGGCAAAAGACTGGAACGACTAACCGCAACGACGCTCTCAAATCCCAGTCGATTTCTCACTGCCCTGCTGTTTGGTGAGATGCTGCCCAAATCGCTGGCTTACACAAATGCCCGTCAATTTTGTCTGTGTGCGGTCCCTGCCAGCTACCTTTTCTTAAAAGTCTTGAGTCCGCTGATTTGCGCCATTGACTTGCTGATTGTTCAACCGGTTATCCGGTTATTTGTTCGCCCCAAAATTCGTGCCGGCGTTTCGACAAAACAGTTAAAAATGCTGCTGGATTCATCACGGCAGCGAGGGACCATCAGCGGCAGTGAAAATCAATTAATGACCGAAATCCTGAAGTTCGGATTTCTCAAGGTCCGCCATGTGATGCAGCCACGAGTCGAAATGCCAAGCTGTTCCATACGAACATCAGTAAAATCCGCGATACAGGAACTGCTGGGCAAAAATCTCGTCAAAATGCCCGTTTATACGGACTCTGTTGACTCTGTCGTAGGTTTTATCCATCTAAGAGACTTATTTCTTCACCCCGAACGGTCGCTTTCGAAAATGGTTCGACATGCCCAGTTTGTTCCGGAGCAGAAATCGGTTGAATCGCTCATCGATTTCTTTCGGCAAACCAAAATGGACGCAGCCATTGTCGTGGATGAATATGGCGGCGTTGCCGGATGGGTCGAACAGGATGATATTATGGAGCAACTGCTGGGGCCGCTGGAGGATGCCTGTCAGGCAGAACCCATTGAACAAATCGGCCCGATGGAATATCGATTGCAGGCAAATCTATCCATCCATGAATGGATGGATGCATTTGGGATCGATATAAAACAAGAGCGGCAGGTAACGATTGGGGGGGTTGTCATCGCCATGCTGGGCAGGATTCCCAAGGAAGGCGACGAAGTGATATTTCGAAATATCAAATTTGTTGTCGAACGGGTTAAACAAAACCGAATCCGGACGATTATCTTATCCCCCGGCCCGCCTGACGAAACAGTAGAGGATTCGCACAAAAGATGATGCTATTGATACAGCTTATTTTAGTTTTTCTGCTCATTGCGTTAAGTGCTTTTTTCGCCGGAACAGAAACGGGCATTTACCGGATCAGTCGATTTCAGGTTCGCGTTGGCAGCGAAAAGGGCAAGCCCCTGTATAAAATGCTGTTTCGGATTCTTAGTGACGGACAAGGGCTGATCCTATCGCTGCTATTGGGAAATAACCTTGTCAACAATCTACTGACAGCTCTGGTAACTTTTATGTTTTTGCAAGCGATCTCAGAAGAGCGTCTTGCCGGAATCTATGCGACGGTGGTGCTGACACCGGTTCTGCTTATCTTTGGTGAAATGGTTCCGAAAAATTTGTTTTACTACAAAGCCAACACATTCGTCCCGGCAATGGCCTGGCTAAACTGGTTCTTTTATCGATTGTTTACGCTTACCGGAGCAGTGTGGCTTCTAAAAAGCTGTTCACAGATTTTGTCGGTGGTGTTTCGCCTTGAAATTGACACAACCGAAGTTGTTGATGCCTCTAAGCGGCATCAGATCCATCAGATCATTCACGAAACCCGCGAAGAAGGACTTCTATCCAGCACCCAGAAAGAGATGATGAGCCGCCTCATCAACATTCCGCATAGGCCCGTTTCCGAAGCAATGGTTCATCTGCGAGATGTCGAGATGGTTTCGGTTGACACGAATCGCAAGGGTCTCCTTGAACACCTGAGAAAAAGCCGATTTACCCGGCAACTTGTTTATCGAGCCAGTCGTCGGCAGATTATGGGGTATATTCACATTTACCAATCGCTTGGCAAAAGCAACTCCCTTCCCAATCTTGAAAACGAGATGACTGCCCTGCTTGAAATTGAGCGAAATATATCTATTGTCGATGCAATCAACCTGCTGCGCGGGCGACGCGAACGGATGGCCTTGGTGGTTGATTCCGCCAAGAAAGACCATTACCCTGTGGGAATTATAACGATTTCAGATTTAATCGAAGAACTCACCGGAGAAATGTAGCCGATGTGGCACGGGCTTGGGAACCCGTGAAGCGCAACCCCATCAATTACGGCCAGGATAGCCGTGCCGCAATCACACCACCTCATCTTATCCGAAATTCAGGTTTACAGTTTTCCATCGTAAATGGCCTGAGTAATCTCATTGATGCAGCGGCGTGTGTTGCCGTTTCCTTTTTCCGTCAAAATACTGAAAATGATGTCGCCCCTGGATGTTTTGCAGATTCCCGAAAACGAGCGAACGCCGGAAATATATCCTGTTTTACCAATGATGTTTCCCTTGTAAGGGGCTTGATGAAAATATTTTTTGATCGTCCCGCTTTGCCCGCCAACAGCAAGGGAGGAAGTAAATACATCCGCATTTTCACTTTTGTACATATCCCTTAATACAGCGACCAAGGCCGCTGTGGTCAGGCGGTTATTTCGACTCAATCCGCTTCCGTCATCCAAAACGCACTGCCCTTTAGGAACCTTTAAGGAGTCCAGATACCGGGAAATCAGCTTTAGACCATGTTCCCATTCGCCATTGATGCGGCCCTGCGTATTTTCCGCAGAAATCGTTTTCACCAAAGATTCTGCCGCCAAACCGAGACTGTCGGTGTTAGACCGCCTTAAAACATCTGCGATTGGAGTCTTAAAGATGACCAGATAGCGAATATCGCTGTCCTGTTTGACATGTTTTTGCTGCAGTTGCCCCTGTACAGAGATTCCGGACGCTTTTAGTTTGTCATTGAAGACGGACGCGAAAAGTCCGGCGGGGTTTTCGATGGCCACATCAAAACCCGCTTTCTGGTTGAGCCGGCCTTTGACGAGTAATTTATTGGGCGTTGAATTCCGATAGGCACCGACAGCGCTGGACCCCTTGGAAATAAGTTTCAATTGATTAACCAAATGGATATAATTGTTCGCCGGGGTCATCGTCAAGACGGCACGATTCCCTTTGCGGGCGATGTCGAGATGGATGCAGTTATCATAGAAATTAAGTCCGCTGACTTCGCAGGCATACCATTGGTTCAGTTGGTCTCGGGGCCACGAAGGATGAACCCGGTTATTGTCAAAAAAGCTGGTATCAACGATGATATTGTCGACGGTGGAAACCCCTGCTTTCTGAAGTATCTCGATGATCTTGTCCGTTAAGGCATTGGCGGCCTGACAGGGATATGAATCTCTCTTAGGGTCGCCTAAAAGCGGATCCCCCCCGCCGACAATCACCAAATCATCCCCCAATAGTCCGACTTTTGTCTCAAAAGAATACGCCGCACCCAAATAGTGCAAGGCCGCCGAAGAGGCAATCAATTTCATATTAGAGGCAGGAATCATCGGCTTGTCGGGATTAAGCTGGTAAACGACCTTCCCTGAATGGGCGTTGACCGCCAAAATAGAAAAAACGGCGCGGGTCTGTTTATGTTTCCTGAGAAGATTGTCAACCGTTCCAGCGGAGCTAAGGTCGGAAATCAGACAAATCAAACAAAGAGTTAAGATTTTTTTTGTTTTAATGGACATTGTTGAAGATTTTTAGCACGAAAGGAGTTCGAATTCAAGAAGTAAATTTATTGGCCCGGCCTAAACCAAAGTTTCCATCCTGAGCCATTATGTAAAAAAAGATCGCCCATATTAATAAGCATAACACCTTTTGTGAAAAAGAGATACGAATAAAGGCAAACCAAGATGTATTATTGCCATAAATAATACAACCCTGTGTGGTTGACACCCTTTTTAGCGATTGCTATACTTGTAGGAGTTAGATTTGAATTTGACGGCTTTCTTTGCCGTGGCGGGCTTCCGGAATGTCGGTGGATGAATGTTCCGGAAGCTTTTTTTTCTGTAACCGACTTCAACAAAATGAGTTAAATGAATAGACCAGAGAGCGCAAAAAAAGGGATTTTTCAGGCCTGCGTCCTAAGTAACCAGCAAATTCGCCAGTGCTATTATCGCCTTGAACTCCAACTCGACGCCAAGGGGAGTGAACTTTTCAAAGGTGTTGTTCCCGGGCAGTTTTTGGAATTAGACCTAAGCGGCGTTTCTCTGCCGGACGCATCAGCTATTCCGGATCACCTCAAAGACTCTTCTCAAAGACCGGTGTTATTGCGAAGGCCATTCAGTTTCTCAGATGTTACTGTAACGCAAGACTTCAACGGGCTTTCTGTTAAAGTCCAAATCCTGTACTGTGTTCTCGGCCCCGCAAGTGTTCGGATGATGAACCTGAGAAGAAACGATACAGTTAGCGTTCTGGGGCCATTGGGAAATGGTTTCTCAATTTCTGATGGGCTTTCACATGCTATTCTAATCGCCGGCGGGATGGGTTCACCTCCTGTTCTTCACCTTGCTGCATATCTCAAAGAGCATTATCCAAAATGCAGTACCGTCAGTTTTGTCGGAGCAAAATCCTGCGAGGATTTACCTTTCTCAGCTCTGATCGGTAACCTGAAAGGATTCGTACTTGAAGAATTTGACCGTATCAGCACTCCATGCCATATCGCCACCGACGACGGGTCGGCCGGTTACCAGGGATTTGTAACAGATCACGCACGCGGTTGGCTTGAAAAGAATAAAATTGATCCCGCTTCAACCGTTATTTTCGCATGCGGTCCGGAACCAATGCTTGCTGCGACCGCTCTGTTAGCCGAAGACTCTGGCCTTACCTGCCAAGTCAGTATGGAACGAATGATGGCCTGCGGTATTGGGTTGTGCCAGAGTTGTGCTGTAGAGGTCAAAGCCGCCTCGGCGGGTACAAAATATCACTTATGTTGCAAAGATGGACCGGTATTTAACTCAAAAGATGTTGTATTTCAGGCGGGATGATGGAACAGAGCGTAAATCTAACGGTGGATTTTGCGGCCCTTGAGTTGGCAACACCCGTATTAACAGCTTCAGGGACCAGTGGTTATGCCGATGAATTGGCCGAGTTTATGAATATGTCAAATTTGGGCGGGATAACGACCAAAAGCATTTCCATAGAACCGCGAAAAGGCAACCCGACGCCAAGGATTGTTGAAACCAATGCAGGCATGCTCAATGCAATCGGCCTTGCCAATATGGGATTGGAACAGTTCATTGAAGAAAAAATCCCTATTCTTAATCTACTGAGTACAAAAATCTTCGTAAACTTAGCCGGCAAGACGATTGATGAATATGTCGCAGTGGCTCAACGATTAGTATCAGAAGAGGCCGTCGATGGCTTTGAGTTGAACATTAGTTGCCCGAATGTTAAAAAAGGCGGCATTTCGTTTGGTACGGATCCAAAATTGATCAGGGAAATTACAGCGGCGGTTAAAACTGTATGCGAAAATAAGCCGCTGATGGTTAAACTAACCCCGACGGTAACTGACATCAGCATCACCGCCAAGGCAGCGATTGACGCAGGGGCGGACGCACTTAGTTTGGTGAACACCTTTACAGCAATGGTCATCGACATCGACAAGCAAAAACCCGTCCTTGCCAACAGAACGGGTGGGTTGAGTGGCCCCGCAATCAAGCCGATGGCTGTTTACCTGGTCAATAAGGTCTATAATGAGGTAGCCAAAGATGCCGGAATACCCATTCTCGGCATGGGCGGCATTCGTACCGCCGCCGACGCTCTGGAGTTTATCATTGCCGGGGCAACCGCTGTCGCCATCGGGACGGCCAACTTTGTCTATCCCGATACGGCAGAAAAGGTTGTTGCGGGTCTGCGGGATTACTGCCGAAATAAGGGGATTTCTGACATCCGGGAACTTATTGGCTGCTTGCATTAGCTCGCATTAACGGCTATACTAACACCCAGTTAAAACACCCGACCAGAAAAGGAGTCCGATGAGTCGCTCAGATGTTCTAAAATTGCTAATGGATTATTTCCCGACAGCCGTTCATACCGGCCACTGTCTGGTCTTTATCAGCGAGGACTGGCGGGTCGAGTTAAGGGAGCATAAAAACCCAAGTTTCGGACAAAACAGCAATAATATCCCCGTCATTCGTATTAAGGTCTTCAAAAAAGCGTTGAACGGGGAGTTTGTTCCGGGCCATTATGAGGACTTTCAGATCGAATCGGTCGGTGAACTCGCTTCGCAGATTGAGCACTACATTCAAAACGCCATCGGCCAAAATATACGGGAAAAGGCGTAGCCGAATGCCGGGGCTCTCAAGTTCCGTCAATGGTTGCGGAAAAATCGTTATTACTGTGAAAATTGTTCCCGGCAGCAGCCGGACAGAGTCAGCAGGGATGCACGGTCAGATGTATAAGATTAAGATCGCCGCGCCTCCTGAAAAAGGCAAGGCCAACAAAATGCTTATAATGTTTCTGGCTGAACAGCTAACGATCAGGAAAAATGCTGTCCAAATCAAAAGTGGGCAAACAAGCGTGGTAAAACAGGTTTTACTTCAGGGAGTTACCAAACAGGATGTTCAGGCACACCTCGGATAAAAACAGCAAAATCATCTTCGTTCGACGGATCTTTCTGCCGCTGATTGTTTTGTTGACTCTTGTCGGTACAGTCGAGTCGGCTACTTTGGCCAATTGTGACAAACGGGGGCTTCGATCTTATACCATCGACGGCGTTCTGCATCTGCCTGACGACGAGATTGACATCGGAACAGCGGCTTTGATCTTAAGTCGGGAATGGGGAACCCAACGCACAACCCATGTCTATCGCCGCAAGATCGACACGATGGCCGAAGCGATTTTGAGTAAACTTAAAAAGAAACATATCCCACTTGATTATCGTGCGATCGGCGTCATCAATCGTTATCTTTTCGATGAGTTGGAGTTTCACTCCATCGATACAGCCGAAAATCCCAATGACCTGTTTTTGCATACAGTGCTGGAAGAAAAAAGCGGTTATTGCCTCAGTTTGTCCGTTCTTTATCTATCGATTTCTGAACGGTTGGGGTTGCCGGTCTATGGTGTGGTTGTTCCGGGCCATTTTTTCGTTCGCTATGACGACGGCAAGCATCGATTCAATATCGAAACCACCTCAAACGGAGCATCCGCAAACGATGACCACTATCTGTCAAAATTCAAACCACCCAATGCTCCCAAAACACTTTATATGAAAAATCTGACAAAGAAGCAAACACTTGGATGTTTTTTTAATAATCTTGGCAACAGCTATATGGAAGTCGGCCAGACAGATAAGGCATTTGAGACCCTATTGCGTGCGGTTCAAATCAATCCCCTGCTGTCCGAAGCGAATATGAATCTGGGGAATGTATATCTTCAAAAGAAGATGCCGCTTCAGGCTATTGAGCAATACGAAAAAGCGTTGACCATTATCAGCCACGACGCGAAAGCGATGAACAATCTGGCTTCGGCCCATATGCAGTTGGCCGACTATCCAAAAGCCGAATCTTACTATAAAACAGCG
>QNBU01000017.1 GCA_003644215.1 Planctomycetota bacterium | reverse complement strand
GATGACGCTACCCTGACCATCGAAGGCGGCACACCCCCCAGCGATGACTTTGAAAAAGAGGTCGCTGCGATAGCCGGGGAGCTAGAGGCTTTGCGGTTGCGGGTGCTGAACCTGGTCAATCTGGCGGGGGGTGTGGATAAGGTGGCCGCTAAAAAAGCGATGCAGGATTTGGCGGCGATCATTGGGGTGACTTGCGTTTGAAAGGATTATAATCATAATGACAATACTGATCTTACCCTGCACCCTAGACAACTATTCCCCTCAAAGTGCAAGTAGACGATTCCGCGCAGACTGGCCGGCCAAATACTGGCCGGAGGCCGATGTGTATCCTGACAAGCGGCTGGCCTGGACAAGTTATGATGGCTATATTTTCCAAAAAGCCTATTTGACTGAAAAGCCAAACAAGATGATCCGCACCCTGCGCAGCCTGGACAAGGTGTTGGCCTTCGACCTCTGCGATGCCGACTGGCTACTGAGCGACCAGCATCTCAAGATACTCATGCAGACGCTACCATTATTCGATTTTGCAGTATGCCCGACCGAGCCGATCAGGGAGTGGCTAGAGGGTTGGCTTCCGGCTTATGTGATCCCTGACCGGCTGGATATGGAGCTTTTTACGGAGCAGCATGAACACAGACGACACAAACCTGATCTCGTTTGGTTTGGCTACCGGCACAACCTCCCCGCCATAATGCCATTTTTAGATATTGTGCATGAAAATCGTTTGTGGCTACATATCGTGACCAATGGCTTTGATGAAATGATTGGCGATGATATGCACACTATCTGGATAGAATGGTCACAAGAGGGAGAGCATGAAGAAATCGCCAAATGCGATATCGCCCTTTGCCCACCCGCCTCGCCGTACAAATCGGACAACCGAGCGAAGACCGCCCTGACCCTGGGCTTGGTCGTGGCCAAGACCGTCGGCGAATTGAAACACGCCCTGGCCCTACACCCCCATGAGCGCAAGGCACTGGCAGCGCAGCAGCGGCGGCAAATGGAGGATAGATCGGGGCTGGATGTAAGGGCTAGTGTTAAGCAGTGGAGGGAATTATTTATGATCAAAAGAGAAAAGATGGACAATGAAAGATAAAAAAATCCTATTTGCAACCAGAAACAACGGAGCCGACAGTTTTTTCCGCGCCTCGGCACCAGCCAGCTTGATGCGGTTTAACGGCATGTCGGTCACTGTGGGCAACCTATCGCTAGACGATGCCCAGCAATTCGATGTGTTGATCTTGCAAGGCCACTGCGACCTTGCCGCTGAGGTCGTGGCCCGCGATTTCAAAGATGCGGGGAAACCCGTGATCTATGATGTCGATGATTACCTTTTCGGGATCACGCCCTCGATTGACTTTTACTCCCAATATAGGCGGCGTGGCATCGGCGATCCTACCCTGGCCCTGGCTATCCATGAACGGCTTTTGCGATTGGCCGATCTTGTGACTGTGCCGACCTGGGAACTGTCTTCCAGATTAAAAACCTACAACAAAAATGTCAAGGTATTACCGAACTGCATTTTGCAAGCGGATTGGGATACACTATCGCCCCTGAAAAAAGCGACCGAGGGGCCGATAATCGGCTGGTTCGGCCTGCCGTCTCATTGGGACACTTGGAGGATTATTGCCGAGCCAGTCGAAAAAGCAATCAAAGATGTCGGCGGGACTTTGTGCATTTTGGGCTTCCCAGAAGTGATCGCCGCCTTTCCCCCAGAGCTTACTGCTCGTACCCGAGTACAGCCCCTTGTGACCTGGCGCAAGTTTGAGGCGTTTCGTAGGATGATCAAAACCTTTGACGTGGGGATTTGCTACGTAGAGGATACGCCGTTCAATCGCTGCAAGTCGCCTTTGCGGGCTTTGCAGTATGGGGCGGCGGGTGTCCCGATTGTCGCTTCAAAATCTGTGTATGGGGAGATTTTGGATCATGAAAACCCAGGGCAACACGCGCTTATAGTCGATTCGCCGATGTCTCTACATTTTGCGATCAAAAATACAATCGAGTATCGTGACCCAGCCCAGCGGCGGGCGGCAGCCTGGCGGCAAGAGGTGCTTGAGCGGCACACGTATGAAATGCGGTGGGAATGGTGGGGCGAGGCTATCGAGGGAGTGCTGCGAATGAATGGGATCAGTTTGTAACGGATACCGAAAAAGCAAATGAAGCCATAATGAAATTTTATCAAGATTTCACAGACATAATGGAAAAGGCTTTTGAGAATTTTGCCGAAGCATGTAGACCAGTATGAAGGGAAATACGAGTGATACTACAAGACAACAAAGCCGGAGAAGCAATAAAAATACTAGCGACTAGAAGCAACCCAGATGAAATAGAAGCCCTCGGCGTTGATCCCGATCCTCTTGAACTCTGGCTGGCCGCGCAGCAATTCGACCCCGAATCGCCCGTCAAGCCGGTAAAAGGCCGCTATCAACACAAGGCGTGGAAGCGCAAAATAGGACAAAGGAAAAGATGAAAAAAACCAAAAACCAGACCGAGATCGATAAAATTCAAACTCAGTGGCTACTACTCGAAGCAGCCGCAAATTGTTTGCATGTTGGCTGTGGGGAAAAATATATCGCCGGCGCGGTCAATCTCGATCCCAATCCAGACCGCGCCGCCTGGCGTGACCTTGTTTGAGTGCAAACCGGATCGGCAATCTGAACACTGGCTTTTCACGATGCATGTAGAACGGCGAAATGATTTCAGGCGGGTGATGTCTAAGCGGGGGGGGGGTAGAGACCTCGGCCGTGCATGTTCGCAATGATCGCCATGATGTGTTTGGCGGGCGGCGGGATGACCTGCCCAACCTTGATCGCTATGAGCGAACGAACATTTCAATTCCGATTCATAACCATTTGACCGATAATGATATAGAGACGGTGATCGATGCCGTTAGAAAAGGCTGGTAAAATGAAATACGAAATAAAGGTTCTCGACCCCTGGCAGAGGATAATGGACAAGGCCGCTGAAAGCCAAGACCTGACCCCAACGGTGATCACGCCGGCCATTTTGCGCAAAGCCCTTATGGCCGAACATTCTATGACCCGTGCGGTCAGGCTGGAAATAAAAATCACGGGGATCAAAACGTGGCTGGCTTGGCATTTCCGTACCCACGAGGTGGGCAACAAACACGACCCCATGATGCGTACCCAACTGCCGTATGCACTGAACCCTGTAAAATACGACCGCGATGCCGCCCGACAAGATGTGCCGGTAAATTATACAATGGATGTGAATTGTCAATCGCTGTTAAACATGATGAAAAAAAGACTCTGTATAGCAGCGGGGCCGGAGGTCAACGCCATTTGTATTGGGATCATAAATAAAATGAGATCAATGGACGATCCCTTTTTGACCGTTTTGGCATATTTCTGCCGCCCCTCCTGTATCTGGCAGGGTAACGAATGTCATGAAACGTTCAAAGGCAAACTTGCCCCTTGTGGCCGGTTTCCAGTCAAAAAGCGGTTTTCACAGCCTGAGCCGTGGTGGACAGAATGAAACCACGAATTATAGCGCACATGCCGTGCCGCAATGAAGTGGACATAATCGAGGAGACGATCACCGAGCTTTTTCGCTGGGACGTGGATAGACTGATCGTGATCGATGGTCTGAGCGATGACGGCACCGCCGAAAAACTGCAAGGCCTTGCCTGTCGATTTGATCGGCTTGTGGTCATCTCTCAGGCAGATCCCGATAATAAATTTTCAAACGCTGTGCGTACAGAGCTACAGAGAGCGACCGCCGAATATGATCCTGATTGGGTTCTTTCGGTAGACACTGACGAAATCTATCACACCGATCCGGTCGCTGCGATCTTGGCGGCTGACGCTGTTGGGGCGAATGTGGTCAGGTCGTATGTGCCGCAGTTTTGGTTGACATTTGACGATTTGCGCGAGTATGGGCCGCAGATGCCGGTTGGCTCTATACAAGAACTTTTGCGGTGGTATTCGTGGGGACACATGGGGACATTCGCTTGGAAGTGGAACGATGCCCACTATTATCCGACCGATGTTTCCAAGCGTACCCCTTGTCTTCCTGGCCTAAACTGGCGGCAGTGGCAAATTGCTCCTGGTCATTCGTCTATTTGTAAGCATTACTGCATACGGTCTCTTGAGCAGGGGTTGAAGCGGGCCAAAGAGCGTATCGGGCGGGGCGGCACTTGGCAATTTGGGAAATATGATCAGAATTGGTTGATCGATGAAAAAATAACGAGACTGCACTACCTTTCAGAGTTTGATCATAATTGGAATAGAAATGAAAATCACAGACAAGTACATCGGTATATGGCGGGAGAACTAACATGAAACCATTACTCAGTGTAATAGCCTTCAACCGAGAAAAAGAAACCGAAATCACAATTCGCTCGCTGTACCAGACCGGCGCGATGGACGAGGCCGAGGTGTGGGTCGTTGACAATAACTCCAGCGATGGCACCGCCGATATGCTCATGGGACTGGTCGCTGAGGGAATCATCAAAGATCGCCAGACCACGCTTATGATGCAAAATATGGGCTGCCCGAAAGCCTTGAACTGGGTACTAGCCAAACGCCGCCCCGGTCAGCATTTCATCAAGGTCGATAATGATGTGCGATTCCTGACCCCCGGCTGGGTGGGCAAGATGACAAAATTCCTAGCCGACTACCCTACCGCCGCGATGGTCTCGCCCTGGTACTCGGAGCTAGAGGATAGCAACCAGGGGCGGCTTATTGCACGGCATGGAACGTGGGATCGGTACTGGCCGGTCGTGGGCCATTGCTGTATTCATAGCGGGGAGCTGTTGGACCAGGTGGGGTTTTTTGATGTGCTGGTCTTTGATCATCTGTATGGATTCGAGGATTTGCTGATGTGCCATCGGGCGGGGTATCTGGGGTATATTTGCGCGGTGATGCGAGAGGTGAAATGCGAGATGATCCAGCGGCATAATTCTCTGGATGTGGGGAGAAAGGCCGGCCAGACTGAGGGGCGGCGGGAGCATATTGACCGACTGCGACCTCTTTATGAGAAGCGGATCGGGCAGGTCAAGCGGGGAAATTATTATACAGATAGTGAAGGGAAAACGACATGAGCAAAAATACGATAACGATTATACCCCGCCCGCCGCTGAACCTGGAAAGTTTGATTAAGGTGCTGACCGCAAAGCCCTCGGGGGATTATTTGATCAAAGTACACCAATACGTGATCACGGATATGAAGGAGATTAGGCGGGATAATTTGCTTACTACTGGGAAGAATGAAAAGAAATTGTGATCATAATAAAAAAGCCCACCTGTTGAGGTGGGCTTTTTTGATTTGGTGGGGCTTATTCAGTTTCAAAATAACCGTTGATACCCTTTTCATCTAAAAGTTTTTGCAATTCAATTTCCGTTGCATCCGCGTCCGATTGCCCCTCTACCGGAAATGAAATTGCTTGCCAACCGTCAACTGGCTCCCCGTACCAAATTGAATTTTCTATCACTTTTTCCAATCGCTCAAATTCGCTATAATCGGTGCAATTGAAAATCAGGGCTGTGACTGGCTGCTCGGTCTTGGTCTTTGCGAAAATACTCGGTGTTGCTGTCATTGGTTTTTCCCCTTTATGCTTTTATCATTTTCATGAATGATTTGTCAGAACTCACTGTTTTAGTGTGCCGAAAAACAATTTTCCAGCCCTTTTTTGTTTGATGCCAAGCCACTTTGCACTTGATCTCGATGGCGCCGATTAAGATGTAAAATCCATCCCGTGTTTTTGATGTTATTTGTCCCGTTTGGTATTTTTCAAATCTATTGCCTTGTACCAAAACTTGTACAATATCACCGATTTTTATGACGTCTTCATTGCCTGGGCTTGGGAAAAGTTTGTCTGTAAGCATTATTTCTGACATTGTTTTTTCTCCTGTTTGTGTGTATCAGTTAATTTGTACTAGTATTATAATAGAAAAGAAAGCCTTTGTCAAGCAGGTGATCGCTGGCGTATATCTGTACAATATTGAGTGTAACAATATGATACAAATTATTTTTGTCAAAAAACACGCCAAAAAAATTGAGATTTCCACCTTGCGTTTCGTTCCCACATGTGCTATAATGAGACTCATGAGTAAAGAATGATGGTTTCTCCTGTTATTCTTCACGCCTGGCCGGAGGCGGCTACCTCACAAAAACGGTCAGGCACACAAATAAAATAGCGGGGTGGTCTCCCACTACCGCCCCGCTATTCACCAAATTAAGATACGCATTTTGAATGATAGGCGGGCAACATTAAGCCGCCAGTGGAACTAGAGCGACGGCAGCGAAACAGAAGTATAACCTGGCTGACCTGACCGAAAAAATCAATAGTGCTTTTGGACACATTGACCGCACCTGGTTTCGCAATGCAGAGACCGGGGCTGATAAAACAGCCCCGGTCTTTTTTTTGTTTTATAGAGTTTTTTGGAGACAACATGCCAATAGACATCGATCAGCTACAAAATATGTACCATCTGATTTGGGTTCCTGGGGCCACCCAGGATACCGAGGTACTCAGGCAACTAGATACCGCCTTGGCTCAAGGCGTTTACGCGCTGTGGAATGACCCGCAGGAAAGCATTGCTGCATATCTATTTCAAAAGGGATCATACACTGAGGAAACGGCCCAGCAGTGGGTAGCTGACCTCAAAAAGACCTCGCTTTCACTCTCTATTGACGACACCTCATTTTCTAATATTATCGCTATCGTTATGCAAGCCGAATACGAGACGTTTGAAACCGCCGAAGGTGTTGAAATTGACTGGCCGTGGCTGCAAGACGTTTTCACAACCTATGTGATCGTGAGGCATGTCGGTAAACTTTACAAAATCCCCTATACATTATCAGAAAAAAACGAAATCACTTGGGGTGCGCCTGAAATGGTAAAAATCGCCTACCTCCCTTTGGCCGCTTCCCCAGCGACCGCCCGCATAATGAAACTCGGCCTCAAGCCCCTCGCCGCTGAAATTACCACAGATGACCAGGGCTTGATCTGGAAAGAAATTTTTGCTGTGGGTACAACTTTTACAGCGACTGGCGAAGCGGTGACAATCGAGCAATGGATGATCGATGCTGCTTATGAAGCGTGGCAGGGTGGGGCGATGAAGGTTATTCCGATTACAGCGACCGATCATTTTGACGAGCAGGCGGGCATGGTTCCTGCGGAAAACACGGTCGGGATGATCAAGGCAATGGTACAGATGGACGGCCATTTGTACGCCGGCCTTGAAATCGGTGATGAGGACATACGCCAAAAGCTAAACGATGAATTGATCGTGGATTGCTCTGTATTCGTATGGTTCGATTTTGCCGATATTAACGATGGAGAAAAAACCTGGGACGCGGCAATCGTTCATTTGCTGCTGACCAACTATCCGCAACTGACCTACCTCGCCCCCTTTGGCGAGCAGCCAAGTTCAATAGCCGCCTCGTTTGGCGGTCTAGATTATACTATTTTTAAGGAGGTAATTATGCCGACCAAAATACAGACCCCGCCCCCAGTCGCCGAGGGCTTGACCATTTCCCCAGAGGATGCCGCGCTTTTGAAGGCGATGAAAGAAAATGGCGTTACAGCCGAATCGCTCGCCGGGTTCCAGGCTACCCGCCTAATCCTGCAAACCAAATCCCGCGATCTCGAAATTCAATCTATTGTCGCTGCGCTGGAGGGCAAAGGGACACACGCCGGAGTGACCGCCCTGGAAGGCTTTGTCCACATGCCGGCCATTATCAACGCCGTATCCGTTGCGTTGAGAGATTCGCCCAAAACTATGGCGCTTTCAATAAACGTGGACACGGGAGCTACGCCGCTGGATGCCGTGATCCTGGGGATCGTCAATGCGCTGCCTGATACCGCGCGACTTGCACTTGAGCAGCCACCCACACCAGATCGCTCTCCACAAAAGGAAATGAAAAAGCCAGTCAGATTTGAAAACAAGCCGATGCCGGAGGGTTATATTCCAACGGAAGAGCAGATCGCGGCTTTTGACAAAGCCTACTAGAAGATCATTATAATTATGATCACAATGAAATACGTAGTAAGGAAAAAGGAGTGTAGTAAATGGCAAATCCAGCGTATTATAGCTATGATCAAGCAAACGTAAACCCCCTGCACGCGCAGCGGGGAAGCGAGCTTGCAAAAACGCGCACGATCTATGCCTCGACCGTTCCCGCCGATTCGGATTTGAGAAAAATGGTACCGGCCGGAACGCTGCTGGTAAAAATCACTAGTGGCACGGGAATCAACAAATACGGCCCATACCTGAAAACGGCCAGCGATGGCCGCGAATCCCCGGCAGAAAATGGGGTCGGGTTCACAACTGCCGCCTATGACATGACCGTGTGCGGCGACAAGGCCCTCGCCCTGTGGTATGCAGATTGCGTTTTTGAGCCGGACAACCTGACAATGGGCGGTTATTCGCTATGGGGTTCTTCGCTAACCGATTTGAAGGCGATGTTCCCCACCTGCATCTTTTACGAGGAGTAAACTATGGCAACCCCTGATTTTTATCTTTCACCCGTTGACGCAAAAGATGCTTTTCTTTTGACCGCTGTTGTAGAGCGGCGCGTCAATGAATCGGAAATCTACAATGTCCCCTTTGCCCCGCTTGTGCAGACCACAAGCCGACAAATCAAGCTGCACGTAAAAGTCGGCTATGGTTCTGGCCTAGCACCATTCAAGGCCGATAATGCCGAAACGCCCATTTTCACCTCGACAGGTAGTTTTGTCGAGGAATACATGGAGCTGCTGGTACTGGCAGAAAAGGACGTTTTGAAACAGTCGGACATGATCAAGCTGCAAAGCCCCGATCCGATGGTCGCCAAGACCGCCGCGCAAGATCTGTTGGACAAGGCCGTTACGCTGCGCTTGCGAAATGTTAACCGCACTAAGTGGATGGCCTGGCAAGCGGCTTTCGGTAGTCTGGCTATAGCTTATCCCGACGGCGTGGGCTATACAATCGACTATGACCTCGCCGGAGCCAAACAAAACAGCACCTTCCTGGCCTCTCATCTACCCACGACCTCTGTAGCGTGGTCGGACACAACTAACGCGGACATAATCGAGGATTTGTATAACTGGTCGAAAATCATTGCCGATGATCTGGGTATTGATCAATCCGAGTGTATGGTTTATATGCGAACCGCCGTTTTCAGATACTTGAAGAAAAACGCGGGGATCAAGGCCGAATTGTCGGGAGACAATCCACGCATTATCACGCCTAAAGAGTCTGAAATTATAGAGATTTTAGGTATTGGCGGGATCACTATTGAGAATGGCTTTTATCTGGAAGAGAACTCGCGCACGAAAAATTATTTTCTGGATGAAGGACATATTTTGATGACCGGCCCTAACACGGTAAATGGTCAGCCGATCATGGAAATGAAAGACGGCCCGGTTGCCCGCGTGATCAACGGTCAGATCGTGATCAGCTCCAATCCTGGGGCGGTGGCCGAGACCTATATCAACGTCGAGCAGGTCAACGAAAATGTGCGCGTGACCACCAGCCGCTTGCCACAGATGACCCACGCCGAAGCGTTTTTGTATGCCGATATAAGCCCGTAAATTTTATGATCACAAATAGAAAGGCTGGATAATGCCAGCGAAAAAAGACGAACAGCCAAAAAAAGAAATGTACTTGCGCATCCGCATAGATGCCGTTAGCTTGGGCCATACCCAGCGAAACACCGGCGATATTGTGCCGGTCAGTGATCTGGATGAACGGCGGCGCGGTGGTCTTTTGGCCGTTATAAAAGCCCAAGAAAATAACTACCGCGTGGCCGAAATTGGCACACTGGACGAAGCGGGGCAGTTTGTCCCGCTG
Source organism: Planctomycetota bacterium (assembly GCA_003644215.1). Lineage (GTDB taxonomy): Bacteria > Planctomycetota > Phycisphaerae > Sedimentisphaerales > Anaerohalosphaeraceae > 4572-13. The sequence goes on along the minus strand of QNBU01000017.1, from coordinate 376 downwards.
AAAGGGCCGGATGCCGAGCTTGTCCGATCCGCCAATGAGGTCAAAGCGTATGGCCGGGCCGCTCAAGAATTGTTCGCCAATCCCGAACCGGCCGAGGCGTAATCATGGTAGATATAAGCCAGCGCATAACCGACAATTTTCCTATGACCGAATCGACCTTGAGCGGATCAGATGATATTGATTATTCAACGCTCAAGACTAACGCCATCGCCTCAGCCAAACGTGCCGCCTATGGGACGGCCACTATACCCGCCGAGGCCGATATACCTGATCTGGTCGGCGAATGGATTGGCGATAAGGCGACCGTGATTTTGATCGCCCCGGCGATTGATTTTATCATGTTCAAATACCCTGCCAGCAAAAGCAATCGCCAGGG
>QNBU01000016.1 GCA_003644215.1 Planctomycetota bacterium | reverse complement strand
TTGTTGGCGCTTCTCAGACAAAAGGTAAGGTCGGATATGAAATCCTTACCAATATGGTCAAAGCAGGGTTTAAGGGTGAGATACTCCCGGTTAATCATAAGGCCAAAACCATCGAAAATTTAACCTGTTACCCCACCCTTGAAGCGATTGGGAAGACCCCCGATTTAGTCATCATTATTATTCCCGCAAAGTTTGTCCCTTCGATTATGCAGGAGTGTGTGAAAATAGGAGTTAAGTCCGTCATCATCATCACTGCCGGTTTCAAAGAAATCGGAAAAGAGGGGCAGAAACTTGAGCAACAAATCACCCAAATTGCCAAGCATGGGGGCATTCGTATCATCGGCCCGAACTGCCTGGGGGTTATTGCTCCGGCCAGCCATCTTAACGCCAGTTTTGCCGGCGACCTGCCCAGAAAGGGAACGATCGGCTATCTATCACAATCAGGGGCCTTACTGGCCGCCCTTCTTGATATCGCCAACGCACACGGTATCGGTTTCAGCAAACTTGTCAGCATTGGCAATAAAGCTGATATTGATGAATTAGATTTAATAAAAGCCTTCGGGGAAGACCCCGACACCAAGGTCATCGCCGGTTATCTTGAAAATATCACAGATGGTAATCGTTTCGTAGAAGAGGCGGAGCGAATTTCCCACAGCAAACCCATCATCCTGATCAAATCGGGCAGTACATCTGCCGGAGCAGAAGCCGCTTCGTCTCATACCGGAAGTCTTGCAGGAGCCGAAACGGCGTATGAAGCTGTTTTTGAACGATCCGGGGTCATTCGCTGTAATTCTATCCGTGAGCAGTTTGATTACGCCCAAGCATTTGCGAATCAGCCGCTGCCTGCCGGAAACAGCGTCGCTGTTATTACCAATGCGGGCGGGCCTGGGATTATGGCGGCAGATGCGATTGAAAAGCAGGGCTTGACATTTGCTAAACTGACGGATGAAACGAAAAAAAAATTGGCAGGTGGTTTGCCGCCGGCAGCCAACATACATAATCCGGTCGATGTTCTGGGGGATGCCTTAGCTGATAAATATGAATTCGCACTGGATGTTGTGTTGGATGACCCGAATGTCGATGCCATCTTAGTCTTATTGACTCCACAGGCCATGACTGAAGCCGTTGCTACGGCGGAGGCCATGGCAAAGATTCTGGGTAAAAAAAGCCAAAAGCCAGTCTTTGCATCTTTTATTGGTGCAAATCAGGTCGCTGACTCCATCGATGTACTAAGGAACAGCGGGATACCACAATATGACTCCCCGGAGAGTGCCGTCTTGACGATTAAAACGATGGTTGATTATGTCAAATGGCGTCGCCGACCCAAGCGAGTGGTTAAGCTCTTTCCTGTCAACCGAAGAAAAGTTGAAACAATCGTTGAAAGACATCTCAGGAAAGAGTCTCGTGAGATTGGCGAAATGGAGTCAAAAGAGATACTCGAAGCGTATGGCTTTGTTACACCGAAAGGTGCTATTGTAACCACGGCGGAACAGGCCGCCAATGTGGCCCAGCAGCTTGGGTATCCCGTTGTTATGAAAATATGGTCACCGGATATTCTGCACAAATCAGACTGCGGCGGTGTCAAAGTCGGACTCAAAAATGCCCAAGAGGTAATGGATGCATTTGACCTGATGATGTATCGAATCCCCAAGAAGATGCCGGATGCTGATATTCTCGGTGTTCTGGTTCAGGAAATGTGCCGGAGCGGAAAAGAGGTGATTCTCGGGATGCATCGGGATCCTCACTTCGGCCCGTTGATGATGTTTGGAATGGGCGGGACTATGGTCGAAGTGCTTAAAGATGTATCTTTCTATCCGGCACCATTGACGGGTGAAGAAGCCAAGCAAATGCTCATCAACACGAAAACCTATAAAATACTGCAAGGGGTGCGAGGCGAAAAAGGTGTGGATATCGATGCAATCGCTGAGGGATTGCAACGATTGTCCCAACTCGTTACAGAATTCCCTCAGTTTCAGGAGTTGGATATAAATCCGTATGTGATCGGACCGGAAGGCACAGCAGCAATTGCCGTTGACGCCAGAATGAGTGTAGAGAAAGTTTGATTAAGAGAGATAACAATGCAGGAATTTAACTGGAAAGAAAAATACAGAGATAAACTAAGCAACGCTGCCGTTGTGATGAAATTGATTAAGCCGGGAAATACCATATTCATCGGGACCGGGTGCGGCCAGCCGCAGCATCTTGTCAGTGCGATGGTTGAGCATTCTGGCCATATTCACGATGCACATGTTATCCATCTGCTAACAATGGGCCAAGCACCTTATGCCAATGAGAAGTACCGTGAAAAATTCAAGGTGAACAGCTTTTTTATTGCCGACAATGTCCGTGATGCTGTGGCCAAGGGCATTTGCGATTACACCCCGATATTCCTGTCCGAAATACCGCACGAATTCGAGAGCGGACGGACCCCCATCGATGTTGCCTTGATAAGTGTAAGCCCTCCCGATGTGAACGGTTTATGCAGTTTGGGCATTTCTGTAGATATTGTCAAGTCGGCCGCTGAAAATGCCCGATATATCATCGCTCAGGTCAACAGCAATATGCCGCGGACACTTGGAAACAGTTTTATTCATGTCAACAACATTGACGCACTTGTGTCTTATGACGAAGAGCTTATCGAGACCACCATTCCGAAACCTGACGAGACCCTCCGCCGCATTGGCCAAAATATCGCCCGGCTTATCGAAGACGGCAGTACCATTGAATGCGGCATCGGGCGTATCCCGCAGGCCCTTGCAGAGTTCCTCAAGGACAAAAAAGACCTTGGCATTCACACCGAAATGTTCGATGACTGGATTATTGATCTGATTGAATGCGGGGCTGTTACCTGTTCAAAGAAGTCCATCAATAACGGAAAAATCATTGCCAGCTTTTGTATGGGATCAAGGCGTCTTTATGATTATATTGATGATAATCCATTTTTCGAGTTTTATCCGACCGAATATGTTAATGACATACAAACGATAAGCAGTCATGACAAAATGGTAGCGATCAATGTCGGCCTGGAAATTGATCTGACGGGACAGGTTTGCTCGGACTCATTGGGTTATCAATTCTACAGCGGCATCGGCGGACAGGTGGACTTTAACCGCGGCGCCGCCCGAAGCAGAGGCGGCAAGGCCATTATCACAATGCCGTCAACGGCAAAGAATGGCCAGGTCAGTCGAATTGTCCCCCGCCTGACCGAAGGCGCCGGAGTCGTAACCACCCGCGGCGATGTTCACTATGTCGTTACCGAATATGGTGTGGCCTGCCTGCACGGAAAAAGCATCCGGGAACGCGTGATGGCATTGATCAATATCGCTCATCCTAAGTTCAGACCCCAGCTTATTAAAGCGGCAAAGGCACAGAAGTACATCTATGCCGACCAAATTGAGATGAACGCCGAAGAAATCACATACCCCGAAGAATTGGAACAGTATGACACGCTGCATGACGGCACGGAGATATTCTTCAGGCCGATTAAGCCAACCGATGATGCGGCACTGTCCAAAATGCTGTATTCATTAAGCCCCGCCTCGATCCGAACACGCTACATGGCCCAAACAGTCGCATTTCCTCATCGGGACATTCAGCAGTTGACAAACATCGATTACACCCAGGATATTTCTATTGTCGGTACGGTCCCGGGCGTCTCTGGCGATCAGGTTGTGGCGATTGCCCAGTACTACCTCGATCCCAAAACGCAGGCGGCTGAAGTGGCGTTTCTTGTCCAGGATGAATGGCAGAAAAAAGGAATGGGTACTTTTCTGCTTGCGTATCTTGCAAAGATCGCTAAGCAACGCGGGGTAAAGCAGTTTTACGCAAAGGTGCTGGCGGCCAACAAACCAATGTTGGCTATCTTTCATAATACCGGTTATCAGGTTAAAATTGAATTTGATGGTGAAGTGTACAATATAACATACGACTTGACAGCTTAACAGTTTTTTGACCTATGTATATGGACAGGAGTATCGTCACTTCGTCAAGCGGACTGTCGAAAAATACAACCGCAACCAGTCGTGTGCGGGCGCGATAACACTTCGGTGTGAATATCCTCAACCCTATGAATGGGTTCTAATTCTTGAGGTAACCCAGTTTTTCAGGAAAACAGAGAAAAATGAAAAAAAACAATATTATTTGGACTAAAATCGACGAGGCCCCGGCTCTGGCAACTTATTCACTTCTACCAGTGGTGCAGGCCTATGCAAAGGCGTGCGGCATTGAGGTTGCCACCAAAGACATTTCGCTAGCCGGCAGAATTATCGCGAACTTTCCGGACAATCTGACAGACGATCAAAAGGTCGAGGATGCCTTGGCTCAACTGGGCGAACTGGCCAAGACGCCGGAAGCGAATATCATCAAGCTGCCCAATATCAGCGCTTCGGTCCCTCAACTGCAAGAGGCGATTGCCGAATTGCAGGAAAAGGGCTATGATATTCCCGACTACCCTGAAGAGCCGGAAAACGATGCGGAAAAACAGCTCCAGGGACGCTTTTCAAAAGTCCTCGGTTCGGCTGTGAATCCTGTTTTGCGGGAGGGCAACTCTGACCGCAGGGCCGCCGCTTCGGTTAAGAAATTCGCCCAAAAGCATCCGCACAAGATGATGAAGCCGTGGCCCGCCGATGGCTCTAAGACCCGTGTCGCACATATGAGCGGTGGGGATTTCTATGACAGCGAGCAGTCTGTTACAATGGATAAAGCGTGCCAGGTGAAAATCGAATTTGTCGATGCCAATGGTAACACAACGACTCTCAAGGATAACATTGCGCTGCTCGAAAGCGAAGTGGCTGATACGGCTGTTATGAGCGCAGCCGCTTTGCGACAGTTCTACGAAGAGCAGATCGATGCTGTCAAAAAAGAAGACGCACTCCTGTCGCTTCATCTGAAAGCGACGATGATGAAGATTTCGGACCCGATTATCTTCGGTCATTGCGTTTCGGTGTTCTACAAAGACGCACTTGAAAAACATACCGAAACCCTCAAGGCAATCGGGGCCAATGTCAATCATGGCCTTGCGGATGTTCTGGATAAGCTCGACAAACTCGATGCAGATAAGAAAAGTGAAATTGAGGCCGACATTGCCGCGGTGTATAGCAATCGTCCGAAACTGGCCATGGTCGATTCACGAAAAGGGATCACCAACCTGCATGTGCCGAACAATATCATTGTCGATGCGTCGATGCCCAATGTGGTGCGTGACGGCGGGAAGATGTGGAACGACGACGACGCGCTTCAGGATACGGTCGCGATGATACCGGATCGGTCCTATGCGACGGCGTATCAGCAGATTATCGAAGATTGCCAAACGCACGGTCAGTTTAACCCGGCGACGATGGGAAGTGTTTCCAATGTCGGGCTGATGGCACAAAAAGCTGAAGAGTACGGCTCGCACGACAAAACATTTGAGGCATTCGCTGATGGGACAATCCGTGTGGCAGATACCGACGGTAATACGATTATGACCCAGCCGGTTCAATGCGGTGACATTTTCAGAATGTGCCAGGTCAAAGACGCTCCGGTCCGTAACTGGGTGGAACTGGCCATTACACGGGCCAAGGCCACCGGGACACCGGCAGTCTTCTGGCTGGACGAGAACAGGGCGCACGATGCACAGATTATTGCTAAAATCAATGAGTATCTGCCGCAGCACAATACGACGGGGCTTGAGATTCATATTAAGAAACCGGTTGAGGCGATGCGGTTCTCGCTGGATCGAATTCGCAAGGGGCAGGATACGATTTCTGTTACGGGTAATGTCCTGCGAGATTATCTGACGGATCTGTTCCCCATTCTCGAACTGGGAACCAGCGCCCGGATGTTGTCAATTGTGCCGCTGATGAACGGTGGCGGACTGTTTGAAACCGGCGCCGGCGGCTCGGCTCCCAAGCATGTTCAGCAATTCCTCAAAGAAGGCCACCTGCGATGGGATTCGCTGGGTGAATACTGTGCGTTGGTTCCGTCGCTGGAATTGATGGCTCAAAAAGACAACAATAAGAAAGCCGCGATTCTTGCCGAAACGCTCAACAAAGCAATCAGTACCTATCTGGAAAACGCCAAGTCGCCTTCGCGCAAGGTCAACGAAATCGACAACCGGATGAGTACATTTTATCTGGCGTCGTACTGGGCACAGGCACTGGCCAACCAGAGAGACGATACGACGCTGGGAGCCGCTTTTGCCGATGTCGCAAAACAACTTGCAGAAAACCAAGTCGCGATTGACCAGGAAATGCTGGCTGCTCAGGGGAAACCGGTGGATATTGGCGGATACTATTTGCCGGATCCGGAACTTGCAATCCGACAAATGCGGCCCAGCAAAACTTTCAATAACATCATCGATTCCGTGTGAGGCCCTGCTGTAATAGCGACAAAAGCGATCTGCTTGCTCTTGTCATTTAGTTTGACATCGGTTTATGATTCCGGTTAAAATGTTTTGCCTTGGAGTATTGTCAGGATTTATGCTTTTTGAAGCTCTGGATTTACAGGAATGTCCGTTTGAATCATAACACCTATCGAAAGATTGTTTCCGGGCAGGATCAGCGTCCCGGAGTCGGGATGTTGCGCATCCTGCTCGGCGCAGCGGCGCTGGTATATGGGCTGATTATGCGCGGGCGGAATCTGCTGTTTGCCGTCGGCATTCTCCGCTCTCGTGCAGCAGGCGTTCCCGTCATCAGCATTGGAAATATCACCACCGGCGGCACCGGAAAAACACCGCTGGTAATCTGGCTGTGCAATTATCTGCGAAACAGGGGACTCCAAAGTTCGATTCTGACACGGGGATACAAAACCCAACCGAACCAGATAACCGATGAACCCGCCCTGCTGGCCAGGGCCTGTCTTGATACGGATGTCATCGTTAATCCTGATCGCATCGCCGGAGCAAAAAAAGCCATCTCTGCCCATCAGGCACAGGCGTTGGTTTTGGATGACGGGTTTCAGCACCGACGGATCAAACGCGATCTGGATATTGTCGCCGTTGACGCAACCTGCCCATTTGGTTACGGGCGTGTTCTGCCGGCTGGATTGTTGCGGGAACCGAAGGGTGGATTATCCCGAGCCGATGCGGTCATTATCACGCGATTTGACCAGGCCGACGCGGAACAACTGCGGCAGTTGGAACAGGAAATTCTGCAGATTGCACCCACCATTGCCATTGCCAGAGCCGTTCATAAACATACGCACGCGGTAACCTTTCAGAATAAGAAACTCACCCTGGAAGAGCTTCGCTCCAAAAAGATTTTCGCGTTCTGCGGCATTGGAAACCCAACCGCCTTTTTCCGCTGCCTTGAGCAGAACGGACTGCCCCCGGAAGAGACCCAAATCTTTGATGACCATCACGCCTACACGCAGGAAGAGATGAAGCAGATTTTTGAACGGGCGCATTCCTGCGGAGCCGAGATGATCCTGTGTACGCAAAAAGACTGGGTCAAAAGCGCCCTGCTGTCACCGGAGGAAGAGGGCGTCGTTTTTGCCTATCTGGCAATGGAGCTGGACTTTCTTGAAGGACTTGATAAAATAACATCCCTGATTGACAATCTGTTTGCTGACAAAAAAAATGAAATGACAGGCAAATGACTTATACGAACCTATTAAAAGCTGTTACGCATCTTGGCTCGCCAAAAGTGCTGCTGGTGGGCGACTTTATGCTGGACAGCTATATCTACGGAGACGCCCTGCGGATCAGTCCGGAAGCACCGGTACAGGTGCTGAAAGTCGTGCAACGGGAATACGCCGGCGGCGGCGCATCGTCTGTGGCCGCCGATGTAACAACGCTGGGGGCGCAATGCTTTTGTATCGGCGTCGTCGGCCGTGACAACAACGCCCGGAAACTGCTCGGTATTCTGAAAGATATTGGAGCCGAGACAGACGGCCTGGTTGAAATTGAAGGACGCCCTACCATCACCAAAGAGCGGATTGTCGGCCTGGCGCAGCATCGCCATCGCCAGCAGCTTTTGCGTGTGGATGATGAATGTACCGAACCGCTGGGGGAAACGGATTATCAGCGGCTGCTGAAAATCTATCAAGAACAGTTGCCGCAATGCGATGTCGTCTGCCTACAGGACTACAACAAGGGGCTTTTGAAACCAGCGTTTTGCCAGCAATTGATTGCGCTGGCTCAAAAAGCAGGCAAGAAAACACTCGTCGATCCGCCGGTAGATTCGGATTACAGCAAGTTTTCCGGTGCGACGCTCATCACACCCAACCGCAAGGAGACCTCCTATGCGGTCGGCTTTGAGATCGAAACAATTGCCGACGCGGAAAAAGCGTCCCTGCAACTGCGAGAGCAGTTAAAACTGGATACGGTGGTTATTACACTGGATAAAGAAGGCGCCTATCTGCGAACAGCAAAGCTGGCTAAGCAACTGGCCATCCTGCCGCGAACGGTCTATGATGTTACCGGGGCCGGGGATATGATGCTGGCGATGCTGGCGGTATCGCTTGCGGCTGGACAGGACGCCGAAACCGCGCTTCAACTGGCTAACATCGCCAGCGGCCTTGAGGTTGAGAAGTTCGGCGTTGCCACCGTCAGCGTCGATGAAATCGTCAATGAAATCATCTCAACGCATAAGGGCAAAACCGGAAAAATTCATGACGCCGAAGAGATTGTTAAGCATCTGGACTATCATCGGCAGCAAAAAGAAATCATCGTCTTTACCAACGGCTGTTTTGATGTGCTGCATCGAGGGCATATTGAATATCTGCGATTTTGCAAGGATCAGGGCGACATTGTCGTCTTGGGACTCAACAGCGATTCCTCTGTTCAAAAACTCAAAGGCCCTGACCGCCCGGTCAATAACCAGCACGACCGGGCCGCGGTGCTGGCGGCGATGGAGAGCATTGATTATATCACGATCTTTGACGAACCGGATCCGCTCAATATTATCCAACAGGTTCGCCCGGATGTTCTTGTCAAGGGTGCTGACTGGGGCGACAAGGGCGTTATCGGTAGAGAGTTTGTCGAATCGCTCGGCGGGCGTGTGGAACTGGCCCCGCTGGTGGATGGTAAAAGCTCGACTTCGACCCTCGAAAAGCTCAAGCGGATTGAAGAAAATAAGAATCGCGAAGGATAAATGATGGCTCAAAAGGCAGTCTTTTTTGATCGTGACGACACGCTGATCAGCGATTCGGGCTATATGAAGCATCCCGAGCAGATCAACCTGCTGCCAGGCGCAGCGGAGACACTGATCCAGTTGAAAAAAATGGGCTACCTGCTGGTAGTTGTTACAAATCAATCCGGCGTCGCCCGGGGCATTCTGACTGAAAATGAGCTGGATGAAATCCATCAGGAGCTTAAAAGACAACTCGCCGCCGAGGGGGCCGAAATCGACAAACTCTATTACTGTCCCTATCATCCCGATGGAGCCGTAAAGGATTTCAGTGTCGAAAGCAATCTGCGTAAACCAAATGCCGGAATGTTTTTTCAGGCCGAAGAAGACCTCGATATTGATTTGACACAGTCCTGGATGATCGGCGATTCGTATCGGGATATTCAGGCGGGCAAAGCCGCCGGCTGCCATACGATCCTGGTCGATGTGCCCGGCAAGGTCCGCGAGAAGAAGCCAAACGATGCGGAGCCGGACCGAAAAGCTGTCAATTTGCGTGAGGCCGTCAATATCATTCGGATGCATGAATTCCATCAGAAGGCGCAGACCGCAAAACAAACATCCGAACAGAGCCAAAGCCCGGAAGAATCGCCCGAATCATCAGAGCCGGAACCAGCGGGCGAGGTCGTGTCCGACAAGTCAGAAACGATTGCTCCAATCAGTCCGCCGCAGACGCGAGCCGAAGAGTTCGCTGATGAAACACAGGCAACACCGCTGACTGCTATGCCGGAGCCGGATGCTGAAACAGCAACCGAGGTCGTGCCGGAAGAGGAACCTCAGACAGTCAGCCCGGAACCGGCCAAAGTCTATACGGCCAAAAACCCGGATCGCATTGAAACACCACCGCACACCGATTCCGGCAGTGAAACGCACCATCTTCTTGAGGAAATCGCTCATCGGCTAAAACACAAAGATCGAGAGGGACTGTATCAGGAATTCTCTGTCTTCAAACTATTATCGTTGATGATTCAGGTCGTCGCTGTCTTTGCTCTGATAATCAGTCTTTGTTTTTGGCTCAGTCCGAAGGTCGGCGGCGAAGCGGCTGTGATTATGATTGGCTACTCTATCGCCCTGCAACTAATTGTCATTGCTTTGCTGATGATGCACTCAAGAGACT
>QNBU01000015.1 GCA_003644215.1 Planctomycetota bacterium | reverse complement strand
GCAGTGATATTATACATATACATGCTGGCGCCTTAAAGCGTTAAATCCAAAAGACTTAAATTGCAACAATGGTTCCATCCACCAACTTTATTGGATGAGAACCCTAAAATTCGAATCCGCCGCGGCGCACTAAATCCGAAACAAACCTTAAGATTTGAGTTGAAATTGCTTTTGGCTCATTAAATGGTTTCCCTCACGGTCCGTTAGTTCCTGCCGCAGGCAGGTCAGTGTGATGTAATCCGCTGATAGTGCGGTTGTGTCTGCCCATCCACTGCCGTGCGGATCGCGGTGGTTGCCGCCGGTTAGCTGATATATTTTCCGGCCGGTCTCATCTGTTCGGATCCGGTACTGTTCGTCAAAGCCGTGAATTGATTGCGGTACAACGCGAATTCCCTTGGGGGTTCCTTTTGACAGTTGGGGGATGTTCAGGTTAGCCACATGGCCCGATGGCAAGTCCGTCAATTGCCGGATTACGGAAAACGCATAATCCGCGGCGGCCTCAAAATCCATTGGCTCCTCAAACGCCGCACTGACGGCGATGGCGGGCAGGTTATAAAACGCTGCTTCGATTGCGCCTGCCACCGTGCCGGAATAAAAAACATTGATACCGACATTGGCGCCATAGTTCATACCGGAAACGACCAGATCGATTTTATCCTTTGGGTCAATAAGCTCATTGACGGCCAGTTTGACACAATCGGCGGGGGAACCCTCGATGCTGTATCCGTCAAACAGCCCGTCGGCATTGACAAGCTCGCATCGAATCTCGGTAAGCGAAATAGCATGTCCGGCGCCGGATTGAACATCAGACGGTGCGGCGACGGTGATCTTACCTAAGCGGGTCAGCCGTTTGTAAAGAGCCGCCAGTCCCGGAGCAAAGATCCCATCGTCATTGGTCAGTAAGATGTGCATTGTGTTGTTCCTTTCTCAAGACGGCCTATCATATCGGATAAGCCGAAGATTGTCAATTGACGCTGTCGCAGGTGATGGTATAATCAGGGAAATGAGCGAATGGACAGGTGACAATACGAGTGATTTTGTGGTGATGACGCGGCGGCAGGTACGCGATTTCGATGCGTGGGCGATCAACCGGATGAAGATTCCAGGCGTCGTACTGATGGAAAACGCCGCCAAAAACTGCACTGATGTTATCCTTAAACACTTCCCCAATGAAACAAAAGAGGGCGTCTGCATTTTTTGCGGGACGGGTAACAACGGCGGCGATGGTTTCGTAATAGCCCGGCATCTTTATAATCATGGTGTGTCTGTAAAAGTGGTGTTGTGTGAGGATCCGGCGAGAATTAAGGGCGATGCGAAGATCAATTTTGACATCTGCCAAAATATGAACCTGCCAATAACGATGCTGGATACCGAATCCGATGATCTGTGTAAAGATGTTGAAGCAGTGGCAGCGCAAAGCGGCTTGCTGGTCGATGCGATATTGGGAACCGGGTTGCAGGGGCAACTGAAAGAGCCGTTTGCGTTGCTGATCAGTAGTATCAATTCACACAACCTGCCGATTGTCGCGGTGGATATTCCTTCCGGCCTGGATTGCGACACGGGCCGGCCGCTGCCGGTGAGCATTGAAGCGGCGGCAACAATAGCTTTCGTCGCACTCAAAAAAGGATTCGTCGCAAACCCCGATTCCCACAAAGCAACAGGGCGGGTCTTTGTCGCGGACATCGGGATTACGCCGACCGCTTAAAAGATGCGGAAAAACCCGCGTGGGTACGGCCCACCCTGCGATTTGACTAACCTACCCGGCTATCCCCCCCACGGCCAAGCACAGTTTGACCGTGCCGCCCGCCGCAGGTTTTTTTATCGGCGCATAAAAAAGGCAGGTTTTTCGACCTGCCTTTTGATGATTTGATAGCTGAGGTTGCCGTTACGGATTTTTGTTGGCCAGTGTATCGTAACCGATCAGGAACAAAAAGCGTTTCTGGTTGAATACCGGGATTCCGAGGTTGCCTGCTTTATCCAGAAGTTGATTATAATGGCCTATTTTTTGTGCCGACATTTCGTATCGCTGTTGAGCCATCGGATCACTATCTAATTCATACTGGCTCGGCCGCCGCAGCGCAGCCGGTTCAACCCCGACAATCAAAAAATCGGTATCCACTGTGATATCGTCGTCAACGAGACCGCCCCAACGACTGATCAGTTCGGCAATTCGCTGGTCACCGTTGGAGTCAATGCGTCCGTCATTATTGAAATCAAATTCACCGGTCACCACAAAGCGATTCGGTATATTACGGTCCCAAATCAGATTCGCAACGATATCATCCTTGACGACCGGGTTCTTCGTGTCCGACTTGACAATCCGTGCGGCGCTGACCTGGTCAGTAACTTGGAAGACTTCAATTTCGGCCTTGCCTTCGCCGTCTTCCGGGATGGGTTTGTTCCGGTCATAGATGGCAAATGTCAGGCCCCGATAAACATGATCCTTAACGCCTGCGTCAAGATAGACAATACCGTTCTGCGAATCGATCCTGACAATCTGTGCGTCCGGCTGATGGGCCTGAACTTCATTATCCGGTTTGGGCTTGATCGTTTCCAGTTTCGTCAGGGCGTCCTGAAGCAGTGTATCTGATTCGTCCAGTTTCTCTTCAGTGGATTGCAGGTCCAATTGTTTTTGACGCAGCTTTGCCAGCCCGTCGTCCACTTTTTCCTGAAAAGTTTCTATTTGCTCAGCGGTTGCGCCGTCGATAACCGTTTTTAATTCGTCGAAGCTGTCTCGGATTTGGTCAACCTCGGACTGGAATTGATCCAGTTCGGCCACAAAATTCTGCCTGCTCTGTTCGCCCCGGTCTGTCGCATCATCCAGGTCAATCTGTAAGTTTTCGTTGAGCTTGTCTAAATTGTCGATTTCCGCGCGAGCGTTGTCCAATTTCAATTTCAACTCTTCGATCGTCTTCAGCAGCGCCACCCCATTGGGGCCAATAGCCGGATTGACATCTTCGGCGAGGACATTTTTGTTTAACGCGGCGATTTTCATGGAGATTTCATTGAATTTTACGGTCGCAGGAAAATTGTCCGCCGGTTGCTGGCCCAAGATAAATGAGTACAGGTCGTCAACAACCTGCTGCATGGTTCCCAGATAGGACTTTCCCTGTGTCGGCTTTCCGACAATTCTGGCCAGCGACCCCTTTTCGGAGGCATTGGCGATTGACCTGAGGTCTTCGGCGGCCAGTTCTGCCTGCGTGCGGAAGTCTTCGGACTTGACATAGTAAACCACCGCGAGGATTGCCGCAATGATAAACAGAGCGACGAATGTAACCATACTGTACAACATCGCGTTACTTTGAGACGCTTGGCGAGCTGCCATATTCCCAACTCCTTAAATCTTGAATTATAGTTATAGCGATAAATTCTCTCCTGAAATGACTTCCTTAGAGAGCGTACACTCGGTGTTAGTATCGGCTTTTTGGGGGAATTAGTCAAGAGAAATCCTATTTGAGAGCGTGATTTTAGCTGGGGACAGGCGATCAAAAAAAGTTGATTATTGTTGCTGGGGAAGTATTTGTTGAGTTGTTATCGGTCAGAGCAGTTAAAACGAATGGATTGTGTACAATTTCCTTGCCCCAATCAGAGTGCTTGGCCTATAATGCCATGTTTAGAGTGAGATATTGATAAATGCGAAAAAATACCAGAAAATCAAAAAAAACAAAGAGTTCCGCTCCGGCAGGCAAACAGCGACTGCAAAAAATACTGGCCGCTTCCGGCATTGATTCCCGCCGGAAATGCGAAACACTGATTCTCGAACATTCTGTAACCGTCAATGGTGAGATTGTTTGCGATCTTCCTGCTTTTGCCGATCCGGAAAAGGACGATATTCGGGTTGACGGCCAGCGGATTAAAAGTGCGAAAAAAGTCTATTTTCTGCTGAATAAGCCAAAAGGGGTGATTTGCACTAGTTCAGACCCGCAACGGCGGCAAAAAGCTATCGATTTAGTCGATTGCCCGGAACGGGTTGTTTGTGTTGGACGGCTTGATATTGATACCACCGGAGCGATCATCCTGACTAATGACTCTGAACTGGTAAATCGCCTGACTCACCCAAAGTATGAGTTGCCGAAAACATATCACATCGTTGTTCGTGGCAGAGTGGAAGGGAGCGATGTTGAAAAATTAAAAAAGGGTGTCTGGCTCGCCGAGGGCAGGACACAGGGTGCCGCGGTGAAGATCGTCCGAAGAAGCCATCTGGAAACGACGCTTCAGATCATCATCAGCCAGGGCTTAAACCGGCAGATTCGCCGTTCGTTTTCCCAGTTGGGCTACAAGGTTAAGGTACTTAAGCGCACCCAGATTGGTGATATTGTCCTGAAAGGGATTGCCGCGGGGAATTATAAACGCCTGACAAAGGCGCAAATCGCCTATTTGAAACGAGCCACAACAAAACACCCGGCAGATTAAAATTCAAGTTTCCTTTTAAGGAATCAATAACTCTTTTGCCGGATTCCGTTAGCTGTGTGAACGGTTACTAAAAAAGCGGCTCGCAGATTGAATTCCGCAAGCCGCTTTTACGACAAGAACAACTTTGTATCCTATGCCGTTTTTTTAGCCGCCAGATTTTCTGGCTTGATGTGTTTCAGCAGGAATGTCAGGGCTGCTGCGGCCAGACAGGCAATCGCGGCGACAATAAACGCCGTCTTAAATGTCCCCATATTGTCCCAGACCTTACCGGCCATCACCGGGCCTAAGATACCGCCGACGCCATAGGAGGTAAAGACGGCTCCATAGTTGGCCCCGAGATTTTTCGGGCCAAAGTTTTCCAGTGTCAATAACGGGAACAGGGCAAAGTTGCCGCCGAAATTGAACCCGATCCAGCATGCCGCAATCGCCAGTGACGATGCCGATGAACCCATTCCCAGCAGGAAAAACATCATTCCGCCCTGCAAGAGGCACATCAACACCACGGAGTATTTAGCGGTCAGCTTGTGCGAGATGCTTCCCCAGACAACGCGGCCAAGACCATTAAATAATGCCAGAAGCCCCAATGCCGAACCAGCGGCTGCGGGACTGAGGCCGCCTTCGAGAACACCGAAGTTTTTCAGGCACTTAATCACCATCAGGCCGCACCCCGCACTGAATACGAATGCCAGCCAGATCATCCAAAACTGAACCGTTTTGACGGTTTGTCCCTGCGTCAGATTAGTTACTTCTGCCACGGCGGAACCGTCGGTGTTGACAGGAGGATTCCACCCGGCGGGTTTCCAGCCGGCAGGAGGATTGGAAAGCAATAAGGCCCCGACAACAACGGAGACCGCGAAGATAATCCCGAAAATCAGGAATGTGCCATTAACACCTTGTGTTGCGATAAGGTTCATCCATGAACCGGCCAGTTTCACAAAGATAAAGGCCCCGGCACCAAAACCCGCAACAGCAAGACCGGTAATCAGGCCCTTCAAGTCAGGGAACCATTTTACGCATGCCGCGATGGGGCAAACATAACCCATCCCGATGCCTGCACCGCCGAGAATACCGATAAAGATAAGCATGAGCGCAAAAGAAGTACCCGTGAAAGAGGCGGCGATATATCCGGCTCCCAGCATGAGACCTCCGATAACGGCAATAATTCGGGGTCCATATTTATCCTGTAATCGTCCGGCGAGTATCATAGTGAACGCAAAACTGGCCAGACCAGCCGAAAATATCCAGGATGTCTGAGAGGCAGTATAGTTAAAATTTCCTTCAGGACTCTGCAAAGCGCCGGTAAAGGCGCCCCATGCATAGATCGCCCCCAAGCTTAGCTGGATGAGTAGGGCACCCACGACCACCAACCAGCGGTTCATGATTTTTTGTTCGGACATTTGTAATCCCTTTCAAAAATTAAAAAATGCCGGACACATTTTTTTCAATGTGCCCGGCTCTGTTTAGTTGATATGTGAAATTATTCGCCGCGGTTGGCGATCAAGCTTTCCACAACGCTCGGATCAGCCAGTGTGGAGATGTCACCAAGGTTGCCGGTCTGCTTTTCGGCGATTTTACGCAGAATACGACGCATGATCTTGCCCGAACGGGTCTTCGGCAGTGATGGTGCAAACTGGACGGCTTCCGGGGCGGCGATGGGGCCGATCTCCTTGCGGACATGCATCACCAGCTCTTTCTTGAGCGCATCGGTTTCTTCAACGCCCTCGACGAGTGTAACATACGCATAAAGGCCCTGTCCCTTGATCTCGTGCGGAACCGGTGTAACCGCCGCCTCAGCGACCTGGGCATGACTGACCAGGGCGCTTTCGACCTCGGCGGTGCCGATACGGTGGCCGGAGACATTGACAACATCGTCGATGCGGCCCATCAGCCAGTAATCGCCGTCTTCATCAATACGGCAGCCGTCGCCGGCAAAGTAGATGTCGTCATACATCGTGAAGTAGGTGTCGATGAAGCGGTCGTGATCGCCCCACATCGTACGCATCATACCCGGCCAGGGCTTGCGGATACAGAGCTTGCCGCCTTCGTTCCGGTCGCATTCGCTGCGGTCATCCCGCAGGACAGCCGTATCGACGCCAAAGAACGGTCGTCCCGCACTGCCCGGTTTAAGGGCCATCGCACCCGGCAGCGGGGTAATCATAAAGCCGCCGGTTTCGGTCTGCCACCAGGTATCGACAATCGGGCAGCGTTCGCGTCCGACCTTTTCATGATACCACATCCACGCCTCCGGATTGATCGGCTCGCCGACCGAACCCAGAATACGGAGTGAATCCAGTTTGTACTTCATCACCCACTCTTCGCCCAGACGCATCAGCGCGCGAATGGCCGTCGGAGCGGTATAGAAGACGGTTACTTTGAACTTGTCGCAAATCTGCCAAAAGCGTCCGGCGTCCGGATAAGTCGGTACGCCCTCGAACATCAAACTGGTCGCACCGTTAGCCAGCGGGCCGTAAACGATGTAGCTGTGGCCGGTAACCCAGCCGATATCGGCCGTACACCAGTACATATCATCGTCATGGATATTAAAGACGGTTTTATGCGTGAAAGCCGTATGCAGCAGGTAGCCACCGGTGGTGTGAACCACACCCTTGGGCTTGCCGGTCGAACCGGAGGTGTAGAGGATAAACAGCGGATCCTCGGCGTTCATTGGCTCGGCAGGGCAGTCCGCACTGGCCGTGGCCATCACATCATGATACCAGTGGTCGCGGTCGGGCTTCATCTCGCAGGGTTCATCGTTCACTTCGACGACGATCACATTTTCGATGGTGGGGCATTTGTCCAGTGCTTCATCGGCGATATTCTTCAGGTGAATGTGTTTGCCCGAACGAAGTGAGACATTCGAGGTAATCAGCATCTTGCAGTCAGAGTCATTGACACGACCCTGGATGGCGTCAGCGCTGAAACCGCCGAAAATAATCGAATGAATCGCACCGATTCGTGTGCAGGCCAGCATCACGATAGCCAGTTCCGGCACCATCGGCATATAGATCGCGATGCGGTCGCCTTTTTCGATGCCCTTGTCTTTCATGACATTGGCGAACTTGCAGACTTCCGTATGCAGTTCTTTGTAGGTAAATTTCTTAACGGCGTCTTCGGCTTCACCCTGCCAGACGATGGCGTCTTTGTTCTCGATGGGTGTGCCAAGATGGCGATCCAGACAGTTGTAGGAGACATTTAGTTCGCCGTCTTTAAACCAGGTGTGTTCGATCTTGCGGGCCTTGGTGTCCCAGGTGTAGTCCAGCGATTGGGTGGGTTCCTTAAACCATGACAAGGTCTTGGCCTGCTCCAGCCAGAAGCCGTCCGGATCATCAATGGACTGCTTCCACATCGTTTCATACTGCTCCACGCTGTCGATCCAGGCGTTGGATTGAATATTCGCAGGTGGCGGGAATTTCCGTCCCTCGGACTGTAGAGATTCCATACCCTTCTTTGTTTCCGACATAGTACCGCTTCCTTTCCAAAATGAGTAGAATTAGCTTTGATACAAGCCCTTTTCCTTAAAGGACTCTAATCACAGCTCCATAGAATATCTACAGATGGGCCGAATTCAACAAAAAAAACCAGAATTCTTGATAAAATGACGATTTGTTTTCGTGGTTAATTGGGCTTTCTGTCCGCCGCCTGTTGCCTCGTGTCTTTATTTCCAATAAATCCGCGTTATCTGCGGCTTCCTTTCGGATGCCGATCAGCTTGAAATTACCAGAAATTGGTACAATAGTGCCATCCGGCGACGGGCTTCAATTGGATGCACAAAGTCCCTTAATGCCCGCCCGGACCTTTCCGGGAGCTTTGTTGGGCCGTTTCAGAGTTTCGTCCGGATTGTTACGATTTTGCTGTTTCCCGATTTCTCTAAAAATAGTCCTTGTCATTGGCCTCGTTCGCTGTTACATTCCGGTCCGTTCTTTGACAAATCGTAAAAGCGTTTCAGGTTCAACTTACTTTTGGTTGGATAAAAGGGAATACGGTTAAAATCCGTAACGGTCGCGCCGCTGTGTGTGTTCGTTGTGCTGTTGGCACAAATCTCTGCCGCATTGTCTCACTGTCCAAAATTGGGCGGGAAGGGGTCGCAGAGTAGAATACAAGTCAGAAAACCTTACCTGCAAGATGCTTTTGTGTTGTGTTGTTCTCGCGAAAGGGACAACGGCACCTCTGTCAGATGGCGCAGAGTGGTAACTATCGACGCCACGCGCCCCCGACAGAAGTTATTTTTCCTAAATCATTAAGCCGTTGCTTTCAACCGAGAGCAGCGGCTTTTTTTATTGGCCTATCGTAGCCGAATGCTTCTGTGCTTCGGAATAAATCAGAATCTGCGCGAAACAGATCCAGAAAGGAGTGGCTCGAAACAAAAGATCTCATTGTTAAATATGTTATTTCCAAGCTACGATCCGGCGTAGGATCGTAACAAAAAAAGGGTCGCCGCGGCGGTTATTAAATCTGCCAACCGCCGCGGCAACAACCCGAAAAACAAAAAATAGTATTGATAGAATACGGAGGACAAAATGAAAAACAAGTTTATGTGTATTGCAACCGTATGGATGGCTCTGACAGTTGTAAATGGTGCTATGGCGGCTGTTGCTACTTTTGACGAAGAAGCGTTGGTATTAGCCCCCGAGACACATTGGGGCGGCGCCGGTTCTGGCGAAACCGGTTTTATAAGCGGCGATGCCTATTTTCCGCATAATTCAGGAGACTGGAGTTGGGATGGTTTTGTTTATTCCAACGAAACCGATACGACAACCCCCGGATTCATGAATCAGTTCAGCGTCATTACAGGCGGTGGTATCGAGGGTAGCAGCAATTATAGTATTGCCGGAATCTCGCTTGATTGGGCCAGCGTTACTTATGATCTGATTCCTCAAAGCGTATCATTTGACGAAAGCACTGAGGTGTCTGGGGCCTATTTTACGAATACCACATATGTCGCTCTTGATATGCAGAATGGTTCCGGTTTTTCAAAAAAGTTCGGCGGATTGGACGGCACAGACCCTGATTACCTGCGATTGATCATCAGCGGCTTCGACCAATACGATGATTACACCGGAACCGTTGTATTTTATCTGGCCGATTTTCGCTCTGCCGACAGCAACAAAGATTATATTGTGGACCAGTGGACATGGGTTGATCTGTCTTCATTGGGTCCGGTGGTCAACATTGAGTTTACAATGGAATCATCTGATACAGGTATGTTCGGGATGAATACGCCGGCGTATTTCGCTATCGATAATCTGACAACCGCTTCAGGCCCTATTGATGTTATTGTAGATGTCAGACCGGGTTCGGAAACCAATCCCGTTGATCCTCAAAGCAGGTGGTATCTGCCGGTAACGATTTCGGGAACGGGGGCTTTGGATGTACAAGATATCGATATTGATTCGCTTCGCTTGCAGGGAGTCGCTCCTTTACGAAGCGTCAAAATGGACATTTCCACGCCAACGGCGGATTCCGAACAGTCTGCGCCTACAAAACTTCGTCCTGATGGATATGCGGACCTGATTTTGATATTTGATACACAGGAAATCCTTTCGGCTTTGGGAGAAGTGTCTGAAGGCCAAATTTGGCAATTGGATCTAACGGGAACGCTCAAAGATGACACCCCGATCCAGGGTAGCGATGAAATTCTCATCAAAAGCCGGATTTCCAGGGGACACTGAAGGATCCCCCTGAAGTGATAAGCAATGAATACCGCAATTAAAAGTTTTGTTTTGGTAATGATTGGCAACTTGAATCTTGTCGCAGCGGCGGGTCCTTATGCGCCCGCCGCCGGACAAGTTGGTTCGACGGCGATTTCAAGAGATGACCCAAATATCATTGCCTGGGCGGATAATTGGTGCGATTATATTGCAGGGGCCTATGTTGACACCCAATGGCAAACGCCTGAAAAAGCTTTGGGAGCGGCCGAAGGTACTTCTTATGATATTGTT
>QNBU01000014.1 GCA_003644215.1 Planctomycetota bacterium | reverse complement strand
GAATTATAGCGAATCAGCCGCGAATTCTCAACGGCTGATTTAGAAAACAGTAAAAGATTACAGAAATGTAGACCGGTTACATTTACAGCCCCAGAAACTGGATGGCCAAACCGGAGGCACAGATTGTCGCCCCGGCTATGGCATGGGTATAGCGTTCCAACCGACCCAGCTTCGCAAAGGCGACACTCCATGAAGAAAATGACACAATCGCCAACATCGTCCCAATCGTAACTATTGAAAAGACGGCCGCGACGAGAACGGTTCCCAGAGCGCTGATTTCTGCGGCGGGATAGATCAACAGTGGAATCAGCGGTTCACACGGACCAAAGACAAAGATGGTAAACAGAATCCAAGGGGTTACGCTCGCCTTTTTTTCATCGTGTACATGGGCATGTTCAGAAGTATGCGTATGCTCGTGTTCATGTTTACCGGTATCGCCGTGAGAATGTATATGCTGGTGCGGCCGGTTCAGGATCGCTCGACGAATACCCCAGACGAAATAAGCAAAGCCAAATCCGATCAACAACCAGGCGGCGATGGAGCCGCGAAACGCCTCAAACGCCTCAAGTTTCATAACCTGTATGCCAACCAGAACGCCGACCAAGCCAAGAATAACCGAACTGAGAACATGGCCAAGGCCGCATAAGAAAGTAATCCACGCCGTTTTGGCCATCGACCATCGACGCGCCCGCCCCATCATAATAAAGGGCAGATAGTGATCCGGCCCCAGAGCCGTATGAATAAAGCCGATTGACGCCGCAGCACCACATAAAAGAACGATTTCTGAATTCATTATTAAACCCCTTGTTTCTTTTTCATTACCTGTTTTAGTTTGTTCTGTCAATTAAAAAGTGATCAATGCCCGCACGCCGCAAACGACGGCATCGCTGACACTGCTATCACCGCCGGGATTCGCTACATACTGCACCGAGGGACTTATTGCCATCCACGGGGTGATTTGAGCATTATAGTACAATTCCGCAACGCTTTCGTAGTCTTCTGTATAGGTGGTGTCGGCCTTATCAGAGAAACAGCCGTGTGCATAGCCCAGTCCCAGCACATCATCGTCCCGACCGTCAAGCAACCCTTGGTACTGAACACCAATGCTGTAGAAATTGGTTAAATCATTTGCTTTACTCGGAGCATAGCCGTATCGGGCAAATACTCCAAGGCCTTGCGTGTCCTCGACATCGTCGTTTTCTTTGGCCAGCATCTGATCGCAACTGATGTAAAATCCGGTATCATCGCGGTATAATTTTGTTGTGTCTGAATGCGACTTTGGCTGCGGATCATACCAGAAGCCCACGCGATAAGCGCCTTGCAAGGGGCCGTTTACCGAATCCATCCGCGGCGTAATACCCGTTTCCGCCATATACACAAAGTAATCTTCGTCGTGGAATGTAGTATTAAAACCGGTTTGCCCCTTCTCCGCCTGGGCATCAGCCGCACCTACGGACAGATACCAATCCTCCACCGGATTCCAATGCAGAACGACCCCAAGTCCATAATCCGGGAAAGGAATCGTCGGGTTATTGACCAACGCGGCATTGAGAAATTGCGTATTTTCGTCATTTGCATACATATTCCCGTCAAATGACACCGGACACCCCCTGCATTCAAAACCGCCGGTCATATCCAGTTTACCAATGCGAAATCGAAATGTATTATCCAGCAGGGCTTGCTCATACCATACTTCGATGAGATGGAACGCCTCGCGAGGGGCAAAATCAGCGTTGACGCCGAAATAGGAACCGACCGATGTGCCATCAATGTCCTGCCGGGACCAGGTTCCCTCGGCATGCATATAGAGAACCGCATTTTTGATGCCCAGTATCTTTTCTATATCCGCATTCATTTCAAGGTCATAGCTCCCGGACCAACGACCCTGACGACGGTGGGTGCTGGTTCCGCCCTTTGTGTTGGCCTGATAGATATTGGTAAAACTCAAAGCAAAATCAATGCCTGTCGGCTCTAATGCCTCATTGAGACCCCAAAAACCTCCTGTCAGAGTCGATCTCTCTGACATATGCTGTGTTTGATCGGCGACACAAAGTCCCGCAACGGTCAACAGAAACAACCCACATAAAATCATTGCTCGTTTACTCATCTCAAATTCCTTTTTTAAGCCAGCTGTGTGCATAAAAATTACAATTTCGTGTTACCGTGCATAAAAATATATAATTCTTGCTACTATGTCAAGTGTCTTTTCAAAGATTTTTGGTATTCACGGGAGGCGACCTTCCATACCGAATTACCGGGGAAAATCGCTTTACTTCTCACCCTTTTTTGGGGACAATAGAGCCGGTACATAACGACATGAAAAATGCTGTTTGGAAGAGTCGATCAATGAGCGAAATAAATATCCACCGACTCCCTTAGTGAGCGATTGGCCAGACTGAGCAAACTGGGCGACGCCTATATTGTCCTGCCCGGCGGGACGAGGATACTGCTGGAGCTGGCGGATGTGTGGGAGCATAAAAATAAAGTTTTGCCAATGCCGACAAACTGATTATACTGATGGGTGTGTTCTGGGAACCGCTGGTGGAGATGATGGCCACCGCCGATCCTGGCAGCATAAACCACATTGACTGCGTAGCCACTGCCGAACAAGCAGTGAAACAATTAAAAATCCGTTTTGAAAGCTAAAATGATATGAAATCCGCATATTTACTGTTATTGGGACTGCTTATCGCGGCGAGTGTGTTTGGTGCGGCGAAAGAGGTCGCTCCCGCTGTGATGGTCGAGGAAGGGGCCTTTTTTGAGGGCATTGAGGGGTTGCTGAAAAAGGAGCCGAAGACAGACCGCTGGCAATTTGTTCCGGATGAGCCGATTGTAATTACCGACAAAATAACGGTTCCCGCCGGGGCGCCGCTGGAGATGTTGCCATGTTCGGTACTGGAACAGATGACAGCACTGGCGGGCGAGGAAAACCAACTCCGCATCGAGTTGTCGGCCCTGATTACCCGATACAGGCACAGCAATTATCTGTTCAGTGTCTTTTTTCTGCCGATCAAAAACGGGGTCGAGCCGCCGGAACAGCCCGC
Source organism: Planctomycetota bacterium (assembly GCA_003644215.1). Lineage (GTDB taxonomy): Bacteria > Planctomycetota > Phycisphaerae > Sedimentisphaerales > Anaerohalosphaeraceae > 4572-13. Next base: position 7,794 of record QNBU01000014.1, on the reverse strand, counting down.
TGAACCGGACCCTAACGAAACTGAAAAGGCCGAACCCGATAAACCGCAGGAGCCGGAATCAATTATTCCAACCGCGATATTGAAGCAGATGAAAGCAAACAAAGCGCCCGACCTGAAAAAGTTTCAGCAGATCGCCGAGGTTACCGGCGATGTCCACCTGATTGGGCGATCCGGGTTTTTATCGAAAACCAAGGACGGCTATACCTTTTCGCCGGACGGCTTTGGCAGGAATATTGACAGTAAACAATTTGTGCTGCTGGACAACGCTATGCTGGCGGCGGCGGAAAGACAGATGGCCAGAGAACCCGGCAGGGAACGGTACAATGTGTCTGGGCTGGTAACGGAGTATAATGGGAAAACCTATATGCTTCTTCGGCGGGCCAGTCGAACCTATACGCACGGCAACTTTACGCCATAGGGTTTTGCCACAGAGGACACAGAGGTTCACAGAGACCTAAATCACGGCCAAGCAGAGCTTGACCGTGCCACCCGAAAAGAAGAAGAGGTTGGAATTGGCGACGAAATTTGATGACTTATTGATTGAAGCAAGCGAAACCGACAGCAGCCGTATGCGGCGGTTGCGGAGTGAGCATTCGATGGCCGAATACCTCAAAGGTAACGGTGCGTTTGCTGAAACGGTGCGCGGCATTGTTGCAGATGTGGCAGAGCGAGGCGACGCAGCCGTGGCGGAATATACACGAAAATTTGACAAGGTGGAACTAACAGCAAGCGAGTTTCGTGTGTCGGCTGATGACTTAAAAGCGGCCCACGCATCGCTGGACGCGGCATTGTTGAAATCGCTTCGCACTTCGATTGCCAATGTACGTAAATATCAATCCGAGATATTCATCGGCACAAAGAATACGCATCCGGGAATTCGCTATACTCCGCTCAAACGAGTGGCGTGCTGCATTCCCGGCGCCAGCGCCCCCCTGCCGAGTACGGTCATTATGACGGCGGTTCCGGCACAGGTCGCGGGCGTTAAGGACATTGTCGTCTTGAGTCCGCCGCGATATGAAGGCAGCATCCACCCGGTCATTCTGGGGCTGTGTTATGAACTGGGCGTTACGGAGGTCTATCGCCTCGGCGGTGCGCAGGCGGTCGCGGCACTGGCGTGGGGAACCGAAACCATTGCCAAGGTCGATAAGATCGTCGGCCCTGGACACGATGTGGTACAGTTAGCGAAAAAGGAGTGCTTCGGACTGGTGGATATGGATTCGTTCGCCGGACCGAGCGATGTGCTGATCGTCGCCAATGAGAAGGCCAATCCGGCATGGGTGGCCGCCGATGTGCTTAGCCAGGCCGAACACGATCCCGGCGCGGGGATTGTGGTAACAGACAGCGTTAATTTTGCGAAGAAAGTATTAGCGGAACTGGAAACACAATGCGACAAACTCGACCGGGCTGCGGCGACGGAAAAATGTCTGCTGGCTTACAGTGGGATTGTGGTGTGCGAGGATATGGACGCAGTGATCGACTGGGCCAATGATTTTGCCGCCGAACACTTACAGGTTCAGTGCGGTGATGAAAGCAAGGCGATCTCTGAAAAACTCGTTAATGCCGGAGCGATCTTCATCGGCCCCTATACACCGGTAGCTGTCGGCGATTACTACGCTGGCCCCAGCCACACCCTGCCGACACGCCAGACCAGCAAATATTTCAGTGCTGTTACCAGCAACGATTTCATGAAATCGACCAGTATTATCGAATACACCCAGCAGCAACTGGCCAATGCCGCCGCCGACATCGTCCGATTGGCCACAACCGAAGGCCTCGACGCCCACGCTAAGAGTGTGCGGAAACGGGTAGAGTAGAAACCACGGATTACACAGATTTTCGCGGATTTTTTTAGACGGGATTAACCAAATTTTTCAAAAAAAACCGGAACTGTTAGCACCGGCGGGGACGCTGGAAAAGCTCAAGTGGGCCATTGCCTATGGGGCGGATGCGGTGTATTTTGGCGCCGAGTTTGGGTCTTTGCGCAGCTTTGCAGGCAATTTTACGCTGGATGATGCGCAAACGGGGTTGGACACTCTACACGAACGCGGCAAAAAGGGCTATGTGGCGCTGAATATCTATCCGTTCAGCAATGAATATGACAAACTGACCACACTGGCCCAGCAACTCGACGAAATGGGAGCCGACGCGTTCATTGTTTCGGATATGGGGGTATTAGCTGAACTTAAAAAGCTGAATTTGAACGCCGCGGTGCATATCAGCACGCAGGCCAACACCACCAGTTGGCAAACGGTGCTGGCCTACAAGGAACTTGGCGCCAAGCGGGTGAATCTGGCGAGGGAGTTGTCGCTGGAGCAGATACAGGACATCCAAAAAAATATCGACGGGCAAATTGAAACAGAGGTCTTTGTTCACGGGGCGGTGTGTTTCAGCTATTCCGGCCGCTGCGCGATCAGCGACTACCTGACCGGATTTCGGGCCAACCGCGGCGAGTGCAAGCATCCCTGCCGCTGGAAGTATTCGCTCGTCGAAGAACAGCGCCCCGGCGAATACATGCCCGTCTTTGAAGACGAACGGGGGCTGTATTTTTTCAACAGCAAGGAACTGGCCCTGTTTGAGTATCTGCCCGCACTGGCCGCGGCGGGTGTGAATTCGTTTAAGATCGAAGGCCGGATGAAGACCGTCCATTACCTCGCCTCGGTGATATCGTTCTATCGGCAGGTCATCGACGGCAGACAATTCACACCAGAAGAGGGACTAAAATTGATCAGCCGGATTCCCAATCGCGGCTACTCGACTGGATTCGCTAAGGGAGCCGTCAAACCCGATGACTACTCGGTAGGCAAGAGTTTATCCGGCGCCGAATCGGTCTTTGTGGGCAATGTTGTTGACTGCGACAGCGCCGCCGCCACCATTGAAGTCCGCAACAAAATCCACGCCGGCGACACGCTGGAAGTGCTTAAACCCAATGGAAGTTTATCAACAATCACCCTGGGCGACCCGCTGACCGACTCCAAAGGGCAATACCTCAACTTCGCCAATAACAGCCAGTTCTTAGAAATCCCGCATTCGCTGCCGAAATATACAATTCTTCGGCGTCTAACACGGCCAAGCACAGTTTGACCATGCCACCCAGCCGATCGTAATCCGTTAAAGCAGGCTTGTCAAGCCGGACTAAATCCGATAGAATGGGCGGCATTAACTGTTATATCTTGTCTTAAATAGGAGTTTCAATGAAGATTTCTTTGGATTGGCTGCGGGAGTATGTGGATACAACGCTGTCAGCGGACGAAATAGGTGATATTCTCAGCAATCTGGGCTTTCCGATTGAAAGTACCGAACAAGTTGGCGATGATACGATGCTGGATGTGGAAGTTACCAGCAACCGCGGCGACTGTCTGGGGCATATCGGCATCGCACGGGAACTGGCCGCGGCTACGGGCGCGGAACTGAATATCCCAGCGATCGAACTGGCTGAATCGGATAAAGATGCGCAAACGATGGTACAGGTTAAAATCAATGAGCCGGCCCTGTGCAATCGCTACACCGCCCGCGTAATCGAGGGAGTTAACGTTGGCCCGTCGCCGGAGTGGATGCAAAAGCGGCTGGAGGCCATCGGCGTTCGCAGTGTTAATAATATCGTCGATGTGACAAATTATATAATGATGGAAACCGGCCAGCCCTTACACGCATTCGAGTATGACGAGATCGACGGACAAACGATCATCGTCCGTAAGGCCGCCAACGATGAAGAGCTAATCAGCATCGACGAAACCCAATGCAAGCTGGATAATTCGATGCTGATAATTGCCGATGAAAAGAACCCTGTCGCTATGGCTGGCGTGATGGGCGGACTGGATTCGGAAGTATCCGATGCTACCACGACCATCCTGCTGGAGGCGGCCCATTTTGACCCCGTTACCATCCGCAGCACCGCCCGCAAACTTGTCTTACAGTCCGAGGCGTCGTTCCGGTTTGAGCGGTTCGTGGATACCGAAAATATCGATTGGGTTTCTGCGCGATGTGCTCAATTGATGGCCGAGGTATCCGGCGGCAAAGTCGCCAAGGGCCTTGTCGATGTCTGGCCGGAAAAACGGCAGCGCGAAACCATTACCATGCGACTGTCACGAATGAACGCCCTGCTGGGCATCGAGATTTCGCTTGATAAAGTATTGTCGATCTTTATGGCACTGGGCTTTTCGCCGGAAACAAAAAACGATGATTTAATCGCCTGCACACCGCCAAACTGGCGGCACGACCTGTATCGCGAGGCGGACCTGATCGAGGAGGTCGCACGCTGTTATGGATACGACAACATTCCTGTCGAGCCAAAGATTCATATCGAGGTGGCCCCGCCGAATCTGCGGGAAAAAACCGCCGGCAAGGTGCGGTCGTTCCTGAACGGGGCGGGCTTTTATGAAAGCATCAATGTCAGCTTTGTCGATGAAAAGACCGCCGATCAGTTCTGTGAGCAGACACTCAAGCAGCATTTGTCGGTTGCGGATGTGTCGCAGAAGAATCTGAATCTGCTGCGGCAAAACCTGATTGGCTCGTTGATTTCGGTGATGCAGTCCAATTATAATGTCGGAAATCGGCCGTGCCGCCTGTTCGAGTTGGCCAACACCTTTGTTTCAAACGCCAACCACAAACCGGGACAATTGCCCAATGAACACACACGAATCGGGTTGACAATGGACGCTGATTTCCGCGTAATGCGCGGCGTGGTCGAAGAACTGGTGCAATCGGTCGCCTTGGGCAGCACGATTGAATTCAAGCCCACTTCGTTCAAATGGGCGCAGATCGGTGCAGAAATTCTGATCGACGGCGAGGTGCTGGGCATCGCAGGACTGCTGAACCCTGACACCGCCGCACAGTTTGACCTGGATAAGCAGGTTGTTGCCGCAACGGAGTTGGACTTTGACCTGCTGTTAGAAAAAGCCGGGGCGATTCCGGCAGCCAGATTCGTTCCGCGGTTTCCGGCGATTGTGCGGGACCTGTCACTGATCGTCGATGAACCCGTCCAGTGGGCGCAGATCACCTCGGTTGTGCAGGATAAGGCCCCTGCCGAATTGGAGCAGATCGACTTTGGCGGTCTGTATCGCGGCAAGCCCATCCCGAACGATAAAAAAAGCATTACCGTCTCGTTGCGGTTCCGTGATGAGCAGGGAACACTCCGACATGAAACCGTAGATGGATTTGAAGGTGCGATTCTGACCGGTCTGGCGGATACACTCGGTGCAGAATTACGAACTGCTTAGATCAAACGAAAGGATGTTGTGATGGAATGTAAAAAAGAGTCGAATATGGATTTTTGTAATTGTAGCTACCCAGGATGCAGCCGCAAAGGTATCTGCTGCGAATGCTTGCAATATCATCTGAAAAATCAACAACTTCCCGCATGCTGTTTCCCCGACGAGGTCGAAAAAACCTATGACCGAAGCTTCACGGCATTCGCCAAGGCGTGGAACTTATAGTATAAGGAACCGCGTATAAATAAATGATTCATTTCTTATCTCAGATTTGCATCATCTTTAGCCGTATTTTAATCACAAAAAACACAGAAAATACAACTGCAACAGCGCAAACTAAAAAAAATGAAACACCGGCTACGACCCCCAGAGCCATAGCCGGCGTTTGCTGTTATCGGTTGTGCCCTTCACACCGAACCCTATGAACCACTTCCGATACCTAACTCGGACAAGCCGGAAATTTTAATCTCCAATCCGCCGGCGGCGGACTAAATCCGAAACAAATCTCAAACTCAAATAACCCCAACTTCAAAACAGTAACCATTTCCTGACTCTTTCGTACTGCGTTTCTATTCCAAAAGAGCTTGACTGCTTTGCTCTTTGCCCTCGGCCATTTTTGACCGGATCAGGTCGGCGATCTTTAGGGCGTGTTCCTCGGCGAAGTGAATACTTGTATCGATGCCCGCACGAACTTTCGTGATCCAGACCTTTGAATCAATCCCCATACTTGCTGTTACAGCTTGCGCTGGCTGTAATTGGCAACTCGCTTCAGCGGTCTGGCTTTGATCCGCAGCCGATGCGGGATGAGGGGCCAGAAAGTAAACCGCTGTAACGAACCCCGCACCATACAGGATAATACAAAACAGAAATTTACCTGGCAATCTACCCATCAGCTTTTCCCCACGGAAAACATCATTTTCTTATTCAGTCGGAAATCCATATCCGGCTCCTTACACACAAAAGGTAAGAAATAAATGCCCCTAAAGCAAATAAACGGGCGGATTTTGGTGGGAAATGCAGTTTTGACGGGATCGACAGGATATAAAATTAACCACCGAGGCCGCCGAGGATACCGGAAAATTATATCTTAAAAATCAGTGTCTTCGGTGTATTCAGTGGTAAAAACCGTTCCTACAGTTCATCCAGGCAGGTTTTGAGTTCTTTGCAGACTAACTCGACTTCCGCGTTGGTCAGGTTATTGTGGAACGGCAAAGCCATCGTGCTTTTGACCACTGCATCGGTTACCGGCATATCGCCGACTTTACAGCCGTACTGTTCGGCGATGAACGGCTGCAGGTGAACCGGCGGAAAGTAATTGCTGACCTGAATGCCTCGGTCCAGCATCTTTTTCAGCAGTGTGTTTCGCTGATCTTGTGTATATTGCTCCGCCAGACGAACCACAAAAACAAACCAGCTCATCCGACTGTCCGCCGGGGCCTGCGGGACAATCAGCCGGTCATCATCGGATAGGAACCGCTGGTATATTTTCGCGACTTTCGCTCGTTTTTCGACAAATTCTTCGATTCGGGAAAGCTGAACGATGCCCAGCGCGCAATTGATATCGCTGAGGCGATAGTTATAGCCCAGCCGGTCGTGGGCCAGCCAGCCGCCGCCGCCGCGACCCTGATTTCGCAGAGAAACACACAGTGCGGCCAGATCATCATCATCGGTCAGGATCATCCCGCCCTCGCCGGTGGTCATCTGCTTATTGGGATAAAAAGCGAAAGCACTCATTTTTCCGAATGTACCGACTTTTTTACCATTGAGGGTTGAACCCAGCGCCTCGCAACTGTCTTCCAGCACAGTGAGATTATGCTTTTCGGCGATCCGGCAAATCTCGTCCATTCCAGACGGATTGCCAAATACCGACACCGGAAGAATCGCTTTTGTCTTGGCAGTAATCTTTTCTTCAATCTTAGAGGGGGCCATATTCAAACTAACCGGGTCAATATCTACGAATACCGGCGTCGCCCCCACCATCATCGGAACCGTAACTGAACAGATGAAAGTAAACGGAGTAACCAGAATCTCATCACCCGAACCCCATCCCATTGCCTTGGCACAAAGGAACAAGCCGCTGGTGCCGCTGTTGACAGCGATCGCGTGCCTGACGCCAATGTACTGCTCAAATGCCTGTTCAAACTCTCGCAGTTTCGGCCCCAGAGACAAATTGGGACTCCGCAGTACCTGGCAAACGGCTTGTATCTCGGTTTCGGTGATATCCGGACGGGACAAGTTGACTTTCATTTCCATACTCATTTATCCTTAAAAATACCCTCGTAAAAGTTCAACATTATACGGAAAGCATCCGGTTATTTCCAGCGTTATCTTTGTACACACAAAATCGTTGACTTCATCGCTTCTCTTAGGTAGAGTGCCGTTTTAATGGCATGTGATTTCGATATTAGCGGGGTTTCGATGGCAGATAAAAAAGAAGAGTGCGGCATTTTCGGGATTTATGGTGATCCCGATGCCGTGCAGAAAACATACTTTTCGTTGCACAGCTTGCAGCATCGCGGCCAGGAATCAGCCGGAATCGCCTCCAGCAACGGGGAGTTGATTCATTGTTTTACGGGCATGGGACAGG
>QNBU01000013.1 GCA_003644215.1 Planctomycetota bacterium | reverse complement strand
CTGTACGATTTTATCAGTGTAACCTTTCTGCGAATCAAACAGGGCAAAAGCCCGTTCGTTGGCGATACGCAACACTTTTCCCATCGGCTTAAACGCCGGGGCCTGTCCGACCGGCAGGTGGCATTGACGCTGTATCTGGCGTCGTTGTGTACCGGTTTGGGTGCGATTCTTTTGCAGCAGGCCGATTTACTTGGCGCTGTTTTAATCTTTGTTCAGACAATCCTGATTTTGATGTTTATCGCGATCCTTGAAGCAACCGGTGGCAAGGAGGGTCAATGACACGCTCGCGGTCTGTTGTGAAAACGCATGAGAAATCGACGGTTCCGCGATGGTTCGAGAATGCGTTACTGTGTGTTTTGCTGGGGCTGATTGTTCTGCGTGCAACAATTATCGAGACGCCGCATATCGACCAGTTCCAGACGCGGTTATTTCTCAGTTCTGAGATCGTCAGCTTGCTGATTTCGTCATTGCTATTGGCGTGCGCTGCTTTGTGGCTGCTGGCTTCCTTGTTGTCTGGTCAATTTCGATGGCGCAAAACCGGGTTCGAGATTGCCGTCGGGGTTTTTATTCTTGCCGGGATTTTATCAGCGTGTTTTGCTTCGGATAGTCGCTCCGGTGTAACGGATATTGTAACTTTAGCAACCCCCATGCTTGCGGGGTTATTGCTGGTGCAACTGTTGACGACACCGGCCAGGATACGGCTGGCATTGCTGTTAATCCTGGCGGTAGGCATCGCGGCAACGGTGCAGTGTATCGACCAGTGGGCCGAATCGAACGAAACATTGGTGGCCGATTATGAAGCCGGTCCTGCCGAGCATCTTCAAAAGTTGGGTATTGTGCCGGACTCAATGGAACATTGGATGTATGAGCATCGCCTCTACTCCAAGGACATCCGTAGTTTCCTGATGACCAGCAACTCTGCCGCCTCATTTTTCCTGTTAGCGGTGTTCGCGGGATTGGGATTATGCCTACAAGCCGTTGAAAAAAAGATGTCGCAGGAGCAACTCGCGGCATTGGTTTGCTATATTCTGGCATTCGGTGCGATCTTATTCGGCCTTTTTCTGACTCAAAGCAAAGGCGGCATTGCGGCGTTTGTTCTGGGGTTGGGGTTATTCGTTGCGTTATGTGTTTTTGGCAAAACAATTTGGCGATGGCGGCGAGTGTTCGGGATTCTGGTGTTGTTGTTGATTGTTCTGATTGCCTGGATGATTGTTGCTTACGGCCTTGAGCATGGGCGGTTGCCCGGCGGAAACTCGATGCTGGTTCGCTGGCAGTATTGGCAGAGTGCCGCAGCGATGATTCACGACCATATCGCAACCGGTGTTGGCGGCGGCAATTTTCCGGATTTCTATACGCACTACAAAACCCCCGCCGCGTCCGAAACCGTTCAGAATCCGCACAACTGGATACTATCGCTGTTGAGCCAATATGGCCCACTGGGGCTGATGGCGTTTTTAGCCGCCGTTTTACTGCCGCTGTACAAAGTGTGCGGCCGTCTCTATGGGAACAGCCATTTACCCTGCGGTTCATTGAAGCCGGAGCGAAGCAATCTCTGGATCGGTCTGTTGGCGGTTAGTGCGGTGATGCTGTTGTTTGTTCGCCCGGCATTGGTGGATACGGAGTTCCTGTATCAGCGGGTTGATGTCCGCTCGGCGGCTTACCTTGTGCTGTATGTAATTCCGGCGGCTGTGGTTATCGTCGCGTTTATTTTGTTGCGGGCCGCTTCGCAGGGCGACAAATCGGTTGGCGGGCATAATGACCGGCTGGCCATTGCTTTGATGTGTGGTCTGGTTGCGGTGCTGGTTCACAATCTGATCGATTTTGCAATTTTTGAGCCGGGCATATTCGGGGTCTTCTGGCTGTTTATCGCGATTTTAGTTGCACAGACACGCAATCAGACCGATGTATCCGACACTGTTTTTGTGCTGGATAGGCCCAGACGATTCGGTGCGGCTGCGGGGTTGGTTGTTTTTGGGATCATTTATCTGGCATTCGTATTATTGCCGCCGATTCGTGCCGAACGGCACTTCAAGCGGGCGATGGGCGATGATGCTCGGCGGATCGAACTGATCGAAAAAGCGATTGCTACTGATTGGCTTTCATCTAAAACGGCGTACAGGACTGCGGGGTCGTTCAAACAGGCCTACCAGCAACAGCGGGGCAACAAGGATAAGCGATTTCTTGAAAAGGCGGCTGATTTTGCCTCTATCGCCGCATCTCGCAATCGGGCCGACTTTAAGCCGTGGCGATTGCTCGGTGAAATCGAGATTTTATTGGCCGAGCAGGCCAAGGGCGAGCAAAAGCAAAGATACCTGCAAAGGGCCTTTGGTGACCTTCAAAAGGCCATCAGTCGTTATCCCGGTTCCGGCAAACTGCATTACGACTTGGCGGTTATTGCTGAACAACTGGGCCGAAACGATATTGCATTGACGCACTACCGCACGGCCGTCAAGATCGAGGACGCCTACCGCAGCCAATTCAGGATAATGTATCCCGACCGCAAAACCGTCATCAGCCGCCTCGGCGAAACAAACTACACTCAAGCCAAAAGCAAAATCAACGAACCAAAAACCTCAAAGTAGCCGGCAGTCAGATTGGGAATTCATAGTTTGTTGTTTTAGAGCGGATTCTTAGTTGTCAAAAAATACAAGCCCCGGATAAATATGAATCTTGATACATCAAAACAAACATCTGATACACCTGTGTTTATTCAGGCGGTTCGCATCATTCGGCGTTTTCGTATTCCTTCACAATCTTTTGAATCAGCGATTTTACCGAAACAATCTCGTTGCACCGCCAGGCATTACTGCCGGCAAAAGCAAACGCTTCGTCCAGTTGCCCCTCAGCGGCCTTGGCCAAGACTTCCGCAATGCAATAAGGAACCACAGTAGGATCACAGGTTTTCAAACAGCGATATTTGCATTTGAATGGAATTATCTGTCCGGCCTTAATCTTTTCGACGAATGCGTTTCGAATCACCCGGCCCGGCAAACCCACCGGACTTTTAATCAGCGTAATATCATCAGGCCCGGCGTCAAGATAGGCCTGTTTGAATTTTATATCAACATCGCATTCATCGGTACAGACAAACCGCGTCGCCATCTGTACACCCGATGCGCCCAACTTCAGATAGTGAGCTATATCCTCACCCGTAAAAATACCGCCTGCGGCAATCACAGGGATCGGTGTCGGCAGTTGATTCGCAAACTTCAGAACATCAACCAGCGTTTCGTCCAGTGTAGGGCTGTTCTTTTCGAGTTGCTCAGAACTGTATCCAAGATGGCCGCCGGCCTTCATACCTTCAACAACGACAGCGTCGGGGACACGATTAAAATCTTTCATCCATTTACGGCAAATGAGCTTCAACGACCGCGCCGATGAAACGATCGGAACCAACTTAATATCCGTTCCTACGGTATAGGCCGGCAATTGCATGGGCAACCCCGCCCCCGAAATGATCATGTCCACCTTTTCTTCGACACAAACCTTCATCAATGACTCGTAATTCGACAAGACAACCATCACATTGGCGGCGACAATCCCGTTGGTCATCCGTCGCGCTTTTCGGATTTCTTCTTGCAGTGCGACGCGGCTCACCTTCGCGAAATCCTTACCGGGGGCATGTTCGTAGCCGCCCAGACCCACAGTGGCGATCACGCCAGCACACCCCTCGTTCGCTACAGCCGCGGCGAGATTGGCTTTGGAAACTCTCACGCCCATGCCGCCTTGAATGATCGGAGGATCAATCGTTAAATTGCCAATTTTAAGAGCAGGTATTTTTCGGATAAGACACCATCGATTTTAAAGATACTGATGTTCGTTTAACAGATACGGATACAGAGAAATGACGACGGATGTTGGAAAGAAGTCGTCTGTTTACCAGAATTCACAAATTCGACTCAACTCACGAATAGAGCGGTATCATTTCAATATCCCGCCATTATTCTTTTTCGGCAGATAATTGCAAGTTTATTCTGTTGAGTCCGTGTTTTTTGTAAAAAAACACAGGGAACCGCATGAAATCGGCTTTTACATTACTTCGCCGCGTAAGCTAAGGGTGATGTCTTTGATGGTCAGATTTGAGCCGGACTGAGCGATCGCTTTTTCGGCCAGGACGCGTAAACCGCTACAGCAGGGGACTTCCATGTGAACGACCGTCAGAGATTTGGGCTGGGCGGTAGTCAGAATGTCGGCGATCTTTTGCACATAAGCACCCGTATCGTCCAACTTCGGACACGCCACGGCAATGGCATTGCCTTTGAGCAGTTTCGTATGAAAATCACCCATCGCAAACGGCACACAATCGGCGACCAGCATTAAATCGGCCCCGGTAAAATACGGCGCCATCGGTGAGACCAGCGTAAGTTGTACCGGCCACTGTCCCAATTGTGAGGACACGACGCCGGATTTATCGGCATCCTCTTTTTGCCCCGCATCCAGATTCATCATCCGCGAACCCGGACAGACAAAGCCCTCGGCCTTTTTCGGCGATTGTTTTTCATAGGCACGCTTATTGCGGGCCAACTCTTCGAGGTATTGCTGTGTCGCTTCGGCGTCGAACTCGGCGGCCTCGCGCTGTTCGATAGAGATCGCATCAACCGGACAGCAGTCCAGACACGCCCCCAGCCCGTCACAGTAAATCTCGCTGACCAGCTTGGCCTTGCCATCGATCATCTGGATCGCACCCTCGGCACAGGCATTGATACACCGGCCGCAGCCGTTACATTTTTCTTCATCAATCTTAACGATATTTCGCAGTGCCATAACAGTCCCATACCTAAAATAATTGCCACAGAGTTCACAGAGAACACCGAGATAAAAAACAATTATATTCTTTGATCTCTGTGTCCTCTGTGGCAGATTTTTCTTTATTCTTTTAAGCCAGCATCTCCGCCATATCCTTTTCGGGCGTGGTGATCGGGGCGATATTGAAGTTCTCAACCAGAACATTCAGCACATTGGGTCCGACGAACGCCGGCAATGATGGCCCCAGCTTGATGTTCTGAATCCCCAGATGCAGCAGGGTCAGCAGGATGCAGACGGCCTTTTGTTCGTACCAGCTCAATACCATCGACAGCGGCAGATCGTTCACGCCGCACTCGAACGCATCGGCCAACGCCACAGCAATCTGGATTGCCGAATAGGCATCATTACACTGGCCAATGTCCAGCAGTCGCGGGATGCCGCCGATATCGCCAAAGGGCAGTTTATTAAAGCGATACTTCCCACACGCCAGCGTCAGGATGACACAATCGTCCGGTACCTGCCGGGCCAGGTCAGTAAAGTAGTTGCGGCCCGGCTTGGCACCATCACAACCACCGATCAGGAAGAAGTGTTTGATCTGTCCGGCCTTAACCGCATCGATTACCGCAGGAGCCACATTCATCACGGCGTTATGCCCAAAGCCGATGGTGATTGTCTTTTCTTCAGCATCTTCGGCGAATCCGTCCGCCGCCAGAGCCGCATCAATCACGGGGGTGAAGTCCTTGTCGGGGCCAATGTGTACTACGCCCGGCCAGGCAACCAGACCGGTCGTAAAGATACGGGCCTTGTAGGTTTCCTGCGGCTTCTGAATGCAATTGGTCGTCATCAGAATCGAACCGGGAAACGCATCAAATTCTTTTTTCTGATCCTGCCAGGCGCCGCCGTAGTTGCCCACGAGGTGCTTGTACTTTTTCAATTCCGGATAGGCCAGACACGGCAGCATCTCGCCATGCGTATAGATGTTGACGCCCTTGCCTTCGGTCTGCTTCAAAAGCATATCTAAATCTTTTAAGTCATGGCCGGAAACGAGAATCGCCTTGCCCTTAACCGGTGTAACACGCACTACTGTCGGTTCAGGATGTCCATAAACGCCGGTATTAGCTCCATCGAGCAAGCCCATTGCTTTCAGATTAATCTCGCCGACCTTCAGCGACATTGCAACCAGTGCATTAATATCAGTGGCCAGTTTACCAGTCAAAAAGTCCATCGCCTCATGGAAAAACGCATACACGCTATCGTCTTCGACCCCTAAAATCTTCGCATGATCCACATAAGCGGCGGTTCCTTTAAGGCCGTACACGATCAATTCCTGCAAACCCGCGACATCCGCACCATAGGCGTCGAGCCGGTTAGCAATACTATGCGAAGCGGCCTGAGTGAGCATCTCATCCCGACCGCCGGGCATCTGCCATTGGGCCGGCCCAATCAAACGCTTCGGCTCCGTACCATTTTTCTGGCAGGCCTCGCTGTACAGCGTTTTTGCTTGATCGAGAATCTGCCCCGCCTTGGCGATCAATGCCTCCAGGCGAACCGGATCAAAGTTGACATTGGTAACTGTGGTAAACAGCGCCTCGACGACAAACTGATCGACCGCCCGATCTGTCAGACCGAGTTGGCCCGCCCGATGCGCATACGAAGAAATACCCTGTGCCGCATAGACCAACAGATCCTGCAAGTCTGAAGTTTCGGCGGTCTTGCCGCACACACCGACACTCTTAGAACACCCTTTGCCCCCGATTGTTTGTTCACATTGATAGCAAAACATCTGATTATCCTTTCCTGTTAAGATTTTGTTTTTTTGACACGAATCATTGTCAGTAACATTTTGAATTTCTGTTCGGCCCGCACCGCGTGCGGGATATTGGCTGGCATAATAACAATCTGCCCCGCGTCAACCGGTTGGTCGGCCCCGTCAATCGTAACCACGCCGTGGCCGTCAACACCTTGCACCACGGCGTCAAACGGCGCGGTATGTTCGCTCAGCCGCTGTCCTTTGTCGAATGCAAACAGCGTAATCGTTCCGATGGGCTTGTCCAAAAGCGTCTTGCTGACAATGGAGTCATCGGCATAGGTGACCAATTGTTCCAGAGCGGCTGCTTTTCCATAACACGCATCGAGGCAGTCTGTCTGTTTTTTTATTTCATCCATTTTTTTCAATCTCCGCTAACAAATTCCTGTAATGTTAATTTCTTTAGGTAGCCATTGATTTGCGATTGCAAACCAGCCATTTTCGGATGAGCCGGACAACTGCCCTTAAGCGAACATTGGTAGTCGCCCATCAGACATTTATTGACACTAATCGGTCCCTGAACCGCCTCAACAATCTGCTTAAACTCTATTTCCTCCGGCTCTTTCGACAGCCGAAACCCGCCTTTGGACCCCATCGTACTGGTAACAATGTCCGCATTAGCCAGTTTTTGCAGGATTTTGCAGGACAACGCATAGGACACCCCGTTGTCTTTGGCCAGCACACGAGCCGAAAGAAGACGATCCTCGCCATACGCCCCGGCCAGTCGAGCCGCAAAGCGAAAAGCATAATCAGTATCCCGTCGAATTATATCCACAACTGTATCCCATAGGTCTTTATTTTATATAAGACAAATATAGTCCTACTTCGTGAGGTTGTCAAGCCACTTATTGGATTATTTTTGAATTTATTTCAAACTCGATACAATTTCCGAGAAAAAGACCGCTAAAACACCTATTTTTTATGACACGCAGTCAAAAAAGCTATTATTTAGAGTTTCCCGGTCAATCTTCCAGGCGATGGCGGTAAAGGCGGTAGGCGTTGCATTTTGTTTTGTCAGTTCTTTAGAGGGTTCTGTCTCGCTGATCGTTGTTCCTGCCAGTTCAACAAAACGCACACCATCGCCGAAGTTGATATTGCCTTTCAACCGCAGCAGATTATCCTTGAGGTCGTCGAGCGTTTGATAAAACACATCGCGATCAAAGGGCTTCTCTGTCGAGATCGAAACAGCGATGATGTCCTCCGGCGGTTGGGCAAGGGTCTTGTTGTCGTGGATGTTGTGCCGGATGCCAGCTAAGAAATCCGTGTTGATTTTGCCGTATGTCGTTTGGACCCTGGGAGCAGTCGGGTTTAAGCTCTCCAATATCTGGCCCAGCGTATCGCGTTCGGCATCACTGACCAGATCGCATTTATTAACGATAAGAGCATCGGCGTACTGCACCTGCGTCTTGGCTGGTTTCAGATAGGCGGCTACGCGCGTAAAGTTCGCCGCATCGACCAGACACAGATTTGCCTTGATCTGGTAAATTTCTTTCAGTTTCGGCGCATCCAGAAACGATTCGATGTCCACCGTCTCGGCGATACCGGTCGCTTCGATCAGCAAACTTTGATGACACCCGCTTTCGGCAATCTCGGTCAGAGCTTTGAGGAAATCCGTCTTGGTACAGATGCAGAAAATACTGCCCTTGTTGATGTCGTACCGTTTCAGGTCCTGCCGGGCGACCAGCGATCCATCGACTCCGATCTTGCCGAATTCATTGATAATCAAGGCCGGGTTTGCCGCCGTGAGCGGTTCATTTCTCAGCAGATGATTCAGTGCCGTTGTCTTACCTGCCCCGACAAATCCCGTTAAAATATAGACATCAATAGTCTTCATAGCGAAAGTTACTGTAAGTCTTTAAGCCACTCCTTGATCGCCACCACTTCCGGAAGACGCCCCAGCGATTTAACCTGATACTTCGCCACTACGACAGCTGGCGTCTGACTGGGAGCAACACCATAAGACTGTATGGTTTGTGTATCGGTAATTTTTTCGATATTGACATCCACACCCAGTTCACTGATTGCGGTCTGGAGGTTCTCTTCGATCTGTTCGGTCTTGTCGCAACCGCTGTCGAGAATATAGACAGATGCCTTCCGTTGTTGAATCCGCAAACGAAATTTCGCGTTGATCCGTTTTTGGATTGCGGCGATCAGTTCATCCTTGGGCGGAATGCGAGAGACGAAGACGATCTCGCCATCGATGCAGATGGTCGGCACATTATGCACCATTAAGCTGGTCATAAACACCAGCGACTCGCGGTACTTGATCTTGTGTTCACGCCATTCGACAATCCCTTCAAACTCCGGCGTAACACGCTTGACCGCATCCACCATATACTGACACGGCGCGCACGCCTCTGAATCCAGAGTGATAATATCGACAATCATCTTATCGGCCTTGCCGTATTCATTCAGGTCCAGCCGATCGTCATCACTGGTCTGGCAAGCGGCCTGTGCGGCCACCTGGCGTTTGTATTCATCGTGAACAATCTCGGTAATCGCGGCTATATTGTCCTGCGGTACCGCATACGGCAGGTCGCAGCCGGGAGCCAGAATAAATCCGGTGTCGCCGGCGATTTCCATACAGGCGATAGCATTTTTCTGGGCGTCAATCGGCTCACCGAGTAGCAATACACTGGTCAACTGCAAATTGCCGCCATAGCTGATGCCGTGTTTTTCACATTCGTCACGAACATAATCCAGCGGGATATTTTCATCGATGGAGATGTTATCGCATTTGCATTCAGCCATTACGGCGATGTTCTGTTGAGCGTGGCCGCAGACAAAAAACGAACTCAGGGCATTCTGGCTGCGAATCGATTCAAATATTTCTGTCGCATACGGCGTAACAAACTGCGTAAACTGATCCGGGCCGATTTGGCTGGTCATCGGATCAACCATGGCGATAACATCGCAGCCGGCTTCGATATAATAGCGGCTCATCGCGACACAAACATCCTTACAAAAGTTCAACAACTTGCCGACATAGGCGACCTCGTCAAACATCTTCATAAAGATATCCGTCCCCAGCAGGTGCAGCGCCAGCGTAAACGGCCCGGTAATCAATCCATACAGAGCAATATCAGGATGTGCCTTGCGTAATGACCGGGTGGCGTCGAGAACCAATCCGATACGCCCCTCTTCAGCGTTTGGAATTCGGAGGTCTTCTATGGAGACCCCGTTCACCAACGGATGCTTGACCACCGCCGGAGGGTTTTCCTCAGCCCAGACCAGGCCACACCCCAGCGCCTCGGCCTCTATTTGCAAATCAAAGGCCACCGGAATCCCATCCGGACGGTACAGCTCAATGGCCTTGGTAACACCTTCGACGATCAATTTGTCGGATTTCAAAAACTCCTCCGCCGAAACACCCAACAGCGCCCCGGCATGACATCCGACAAACGGAACCCACGGAACCCGGTCAACGGCTTCGCTGTGAAATGCCTTTTTTACTCGTTCTTTTCCTGTCACGATTCCATCCCTCTTAACGGTTACCTTTTTATACATAACGGGTTATGATTAAGTTGGCAAAATGGCAACCAACCCGACATAAAGTACTGTAAAGAAGCAGGGGTTTCTATCACTAACAGCATTTCTTATGACAATATCTTGCTATTATCCAAATCGACATCATGGGTTATCCGGCTCGAACGGGGTATTATGAAAAATGCGGCGGCCAAAAAATGTAAAAAGAAAGCAACGGGAAGGAGGAACCCGTTGCTCTTTTCCAGGGTTTAGAATACCTGGCATTAGAAGGAGGCGAAGTGTAATGCTTTATCCTTTTCACTGTTGGATACGAAGCATATCCAACTCCTGTTCGCGCCGATTATGAAAAAATAACGACAAACTTTCGTAACAGCAAGGTTCACAGCCACGCATGCCGCTCAGCTGGCAACCCAAAAAAAGATCGCAAGTTTTTACACATAACCCCATTATGGAAGCAGACTTATACTTCACCTCACCGTTTTTTTCTTGCATTCGGGGCAACTATATCGTATAATGCGGTCATGATGAAGATGGCTTCGGTCATAGGGGGTTGATTAGAAAAGTCGCTTTTGGGAGAAAACGATGACAAAGTACTATTACAAGTTCTGGATTCCGTTTGTCGCCAATAAGAAGCGGATCCTGATTTTGGCCATCGCCAGCTATATCGCGATGTGCTAAAAAGCGAACACAGACAAGTTTAGAACACCATCTGTTAAACGCCGGTGTGCCAACGCCGGCGTTTTTCTATGCGCCGATATATGATACACACACCGATACACCCCCCAGCCCCAACCAATGACGGCCAGTGGCCAAATCGGCTGAAAAAGGTTCTGTTTTTATAGACCACAATATCCTCAATAACATGTCCACTACCGGATTTATAATGATCCAGTTTTGATAACACCTCGCCTCTCGCGGAAATAGTCGCCGTGATGCCACAGGCCGCACCGCGGACAATACCATAATTGCATTCGATGGCCCTGGCGCGAACGGCCTGCAGGTGAGCATTCTTAACGGTTCGCCAATCTTGCGTCGGACACAGAACAATATCGGCCTTGAGATTGCCATAATAACGAGTCCGTTGACTGAAATTATCGTCCTGGCAGATCATCGCCCCAATGGTCAGCCCGTCCACCTCGACCGTTTTCAAATCCCCATTGCCCCTGTGTCCCGGCTCAAACGGCGTCAGATGTGTTTTTGTGTATTTGTGAACAATCTGACCTTCCGGCGACATAAAGAAAAGGCGGTTTTCGTCAAGGGTGATATTGAAATATCCAACCACCAGCCAAAGATTGTTTTCGCGTGCCACGGCAGAAAATTGGTCTATCCATTCGTCCCATTCATAACCGGCGATGTAAAAGCCCATCTCGCCGGTCGTGAAAATCTCTGCGCCTTGTGCGGCAGCTTCTCTTGCGGGTTCGGCGAACAATTTCTCAAAGCCCTCGGCTTCGTTCGGATTAAGCCCCTCACTGCGGCCATCAAGCACCCATCCCGCCGCGGCGATACAAAGTGAATCGGTTGGCTTTTCCAGCCAGATAATCGTATCGATTGATAGGATGAGAACCAGTAAGACGATACTTGCCGTGATGCAGGGGATTCGCTTTGATTGATGCAAAAT
>QNBU01000012.1 GCA_003644215.1 Planctomycetota bacterium | reverse complement strand
GGAGAAACCAGCGGTTAGCCCGCCTGCCAGCAGGCCCATGACACCGGGAACACCCAGCAAGAGACCGGTCAAGACTGGCACGGCAATCGCCAGAGCGGACGGGACGATCATTTCTTTCTGAGCGCCGGCGGTTGAGATGGCCACACAGTTTGCGTAGTCCGGTTTGCCGGAGCCGTCCAGGATGCCCGGGATTTCCTTAAACTGACGGCGTACTTCGTTCACCATTGCGCCCGCCGCACGACCCACAGCCTTCATCGTCAATGCACAGAAAACGAACGCCATCATGGCGCCAATAAACATACCGCAGATCAGCTTCGGGTTCATGATGGACATGTTATAGGCATTGACAAAGTCCATAACGGTTGCAACCTTGGCGGAAGCGGCGGTAAAGGCCATTTCGCCCACATAATATACACCCTCTTCGCTACCGTCGGCCAGTTTGCCGATCCAGATGCGAATCTCTTCGATATACGCCGCCAGCAGAGCCATGGCGGTCAAAGCGGCTGAACCAATCGCAAAACCCTTACCGGTTGCGGCGGTCGTGTTACCAAGTGAGTCCAGAGCGTCAGTACGCTTGCGTACTTCTTCGCCCAGACCGGCCATTTCGGCGTTACCGCCGGCGTTATCGGCGATGGGGCCGTAAGCGTCGGTTGCCAGCGTGATACCCAGTGTTGAGAGCATACCGACCGCGGCAAAGCCGATGCCGTAAAGTCCCATGGAAAGATTCTCGAATCCACGGGCGAAAGCGAATGCACAGATAATACCGACGACGATGGTAAGAACCGACCACCCGGTCGAGAACATTCCAACGGCCAAACCGTCGATGATTGTGGTGGCCGCGCCCATGTTGGCCTGATCGGCGATGCCCTTTGTGGGCTTAAATTCAGCCGAGGTGTAGTACTCGGTAATCTGACCGATCACGACGCCCGCCAGCAGGCCGGAAACAACCGAACCAAAGATGCCCCATGTGATCATCTGAAAATGAGCCATAACCGCCAGAACGACGAGAATCAGAGCCGAACTACCCAGCGTGCCCACGAGCAGGGACTTTAACAACTGTTTCTGGGTGGCCCCTTCTTTACACTTGACCATAAACATACCGGCAATCGACAGCACGATACCAATAGCCGCGACAAGCATCGGAGCTACCACCGCCATCAGCGGGTCGATACCGAATTGTTGGAGCGTTCCCATCGAAAGAGCGGCGCCCAGAGCGGCGGTCGCAAGAATCGAACCACAATAGCTCTCGTACAGGTCAGCACCCATACCGGCCACATCGCCGACATTGTCGCCGACATTATCAGCGATGGTTGCGGGGTTACGCGGGTCGTCTTCCGGGATACCGGCTTCGACCTTACCGACGAGATCAGCACCCACATCGGCGGCTTTGGTGAAGATGCCGCCACCAACTCGTGCGAATAGGGCTTGCGTTGAAGCACCCATACCGAAGGTAATCATTGTGGTGGTGATTTCGACTATTTTATGATCTGCATGCATGCCTTTTACAACCAAGTCCAGACCAAGGAAAGAAAGACCGTTGGCCATATGTTCGGCTGTGTAAACCAGCTTATCGAGCATCAGATACCACAGAGCGATATCCAGCAGACCAAAGCCGACAACGACCAAGCCCATGACCGCACCGGAGCGGAATGCGACGGTCAAGCCCTTGTTTAAGCTTTCACTCGCACCTTGAGCGGTACGGGCCGAGGCATTGGTTGCCGTCTTCATTCCGAGGAAGCCGCACAAACCGCTAAAGAAACCACCGGTCAGAAATGCGATAGGGACAAACGGGTTTTGTACGCCGATGTAGGCCAGCCAGGCGAAGATCGCCAGCAGGACAGCGAAGACCAGCGTAACCACTTTATACTGACGGAACAGGTAGGCATAGGCACCTTCGCGAACATGGGTTGCGATTTCGATCATCTTGTCGGTGCCTTCCGGGTCGCCCATCATCTTCTTATAGAAGTAAACAGCCATGACCAAAGCGGCGACCGAGCAAATAACGGCCAAAAAAGGTGCGATTGGTGCAATCTTTTCGGCCAAACTTACTGCGGTTTCTGTTGCTGCCGCGGTTTCCTCCGAAGCCATTGCCGTTGCTGACAGCGCCCACACGGGCAGTCCCAATCCTACTGTCTTCAGTAGTCCTTTCACAGTTACATTCCTTTCGTTTAATGGTGAGTGAGAGTTTGTTAGAGCATTTTTTTACGAAAATCGGATGCAGTGTAGCTATTCCGGCGTGGTTTTCAATCTTTTTATAGGTGTTTTTTAGTGATTCTTTGGAATTGGCCTTTAATGGCCATTAAAGCCAAGCGGATTGCCTTTGCAGATGCACCTGTTTAGGTGTGGTAATCGGCGTTAATATGGACATATTCGCGACTAAGGTCGCAGCCATAGCAAAAATCCTGATACTTCCCGGCGTTTAGATTCACAGTGATGGTGTGTTCCTTTTTGGCAATAATCCGGGAAACTTGTTTCGCGTCAAAGTTAGTAGGTTTTCCGTTGCGAAAAACAAATATGTCTCCAATTTTAACACAAAGCATTGCGCAGTCAAGTGTTACGCCGCAGGAACCAACCGCAGCCACGATCCGCCCCCAATTGGGATCGGCGCCGTGGACAGCACATTTGACAAGATCATAATCCGCGACGGCCCGGGCGGCTTTGAGGGCGTCCTCTTTCTTGGCGGCTCCCTTAACGACGACCTTAAACATCCGTGTAGCACCCTCGGCATCCAGCACCATTTGCTTGGCCAGATCGGTGCAAACATTTGTCAAGGCCGCGGCAAATCGCCGATACGCCGCATCCTGTTTCTTGATCGTTTTGTTTTCCGCCAGCCCGGAGGCCAGAAGAATGGCGGTATCGTTGGTGCTTTGGTGGCCGTCAACGGTCAAGCGGTTGAGCGAAACACCGATCGCGTTTTTGAATGCCTTGTTCAAAAGCGGCTTGCTGATGGCGACATCGGTTGTAACGACACAAATCGTCGTCGCCATATTCGGCCCGATCATCCCAGCGCCTTTGGCGGTGGCCGCAAGGGTGATGGTTTTGCCGGCGATGTCGATGATTTCCGCCGCTTGCTTGGCACGGGTGTCGGTGGTCATAATGGCCTTGGCGAAGTTTTGTCCCGCCGTTTGGCTGTTGCTAAGCGACTCGGCGGCTGCGGTGATACCGGCGGTGATCTTGGTGATCGGAAGCTGATGGCCGATAATGCCGGTGGAGGCGACGAGTACTTTTTCCGCATCGATTTGCAGTTCCTTGCCCACCTTGCCGCACATTACTTTTGCCGCGGCTAAGCCCTTTTTGCCGGTGCAGGCGTTGGCATTGCCGCTGTTGATGACCACGGCATAAACAGGATTGTTTTGGGCATGCTCGCGGCACAGTGTAACCGGAGCCGCTTGGATCGCATTGGTCGTAAAGACCGCCGCCGCCTTGGCTCCGCCAGGGCAATAGAGCAACGCCAAATCCGGCTTACCGGACTGCTTAACCCCACAATGAAGTCCCGCCGCGATAAATCCTTTTGGTACTGTAATTGTTCTATTTGGCATCGGTTATCTCCGAATAATAAAAAAATAATAAAAAAGCAATAAAAAATATTGAGTTATTAGCAACAATTGCCGTATAATATATACGGATCGGGGAGTCCCCGGTCGGCAGAGGGTCCGTGTTTTCGGACTCTCTGTTTTTTTTATGGAAACACTTTCAAGCCCCATCCTAACTTCTTCCCTGTTCTGGAATCCGAGTATATTTTGTTTTCAATGACTGTAAAGGGGATATATGGCTCTTTTGGATTTAGAACATGCCTCGCCAACGGATAGGCACATAAATCTGCTATCTGTAGGCCGATTATATTTTCGCGTTTATGATGAAAACGGAAAGAGTTGATGGTTTTTCTCAAACGCTCGGAAGATACATAATATGTGCCGGAATCAAGAACAGAATTAAAATGCGACAAAAGCTGTGCGTCCTCTTTTTTACCTCGTTTCTCAGCAAGTATATGAACAGTATGCCCTGTTCCCAGAGAGTCGAGCAAAAAGACTATTCTTTCGACGATATACGACAGTGATAATGTGTATGGGTTGCTGGCCCATTTTCCATATCGTTTAATATGCTGTTCTTTTTGAACCGCAGAGCCGATTAACGAATAGTTTGCATGGGACAAGATGTGATTTAAATCTTCATAGAATTGTTTCTTGATGTTCTGATCAAAGAGGATTTGAAAGGCCCCTTCGCATTTACGAATATCTCTGGAATGCAGAATAACTTCTGTTGTCTTGAAATAGTTGTACCTAAAATCGTTTACTTGTTTTTCAAGGATAGTTAAGTTTTCCGAAGAAACGATGCATCCGCATAATAGGAAAAGTGGGAAGTTCTGGTCAATGTAACCTAAACCATGGTCTCCGGTTTCATCTAAGAACAAGCAATACTCCATGTGGTGTACTCTATAAATCTTCTTATAATTTTGCTGTTACATTACATGTTAGCAGTATTCCTGCGGTTGCTGGTTGCTTTCGATCCAAAAGCCGGCTACGGTTACAGCCGGATAGGTCTCTTTCAGAAAGGCGGTTGCTTTTTTGAGTTGTGCTTTTTGCACCTCGTCTTCGACCGGGTTTCCGGAACAGTCCGGGTGGGCGCAAACGGCGATTTGGCTGCTGCCATGATGGTTGACTGAAATATCGATGCGGGTCAGTATCGATTTGAGCATCGCCGGGTCGGTTGTTTGGTCAAAAACACGCACCGGTCCCGGCTCGGTAATACAGTCAACGAACTCGGCCTTGAAGCGGGTTTGCAGAAACGGGATCACCAGTAACTGGATCCGTCCGTCCATACAATTTATCGCGGTACAAAAGCTCATCATTTTATCCTTTATAAATGGGCATAATTCTGATAAGTAATCATAACGAAAAACAGGTGAGATTGGAATACCCTTTTTTCAGAAATTATGAACCATGAACGATGAACTCTCAAAGCGGCCATCGGTTGGTTTGAATAATAAGGAGTTTTATGGCAACCCAACAGCACAGCCCACAGATTGAATTATGGCTCAAACTCATCCGGGCTGATGGGATTGGGCCGACGCTTTTCAAGCGATTGCTGGACTATTTTGGCGGCGTCGAACGCATTTTTACCGCTTCGGTGTTTGAACTGACAAAAATCGAGGGCATCGGCAACAAAACCGCCGAGAGCATTGCCCGAACCCGTGATGCGTTCGATGCTGACGGTGAGATTTCTTTGGCGGACAAACTTGGTGTTTGGATGATTCATTTACAGGACGAGCGGTATCCGCCGGCGTTGAGGGCGATTTACGACCCGCCGCCGGTGCTGTATATCAGGGGAACCCTGACCCGTGCGGACAATCTGGCGATGGCGATTGTCGGCTGCCGCCGGTGCAGCCACTACGGGACCGAACAGGCCAATCGTTTTTCTCATTTGCTCGCTTCGGCGGGGTTTACGATTGTCAGCGGTTTGGCTCGCGGAATTGATACCGCCGCCCACTGCGGGGCGTTGGCCGCCAAAGGACGAACTATCGCCGTGCAAGGGTGCGGCTTGTCGAATATCTTTCCGCCGGAGAACGAGAAGCTATTTGCCCAGATCGCCGAAAACGGTGCCGTCATCAGCGAATTGCCGCTGGCATATGAACCGCTGTCGGAAAATTTCCCTGCCCGCAATCGAATTATCGCTGGATTGTCGATGGGGGTGCTGGTCGTTGAGGCAACTTATCGGAGTGGGGCGCTGATCTCCGCACAGGCGGCGATGGATAACAACCGTGAGGTGATGGCGGTTCCCGGTCGGATTGATTCTCCGTGCAGTGCTGGCTGTCATAAACTGCTCAAGCAGGGCGCTCGTTTGATTGACGGCATTGATGAGATTATGGACGCGCTGGGCTATGTCGGCGACGGCCTGAAAACACATGCGGACGCCGCCGCGACCGAAGCTGAGCAGAATGCCCAGGGGACGCTGTTCGACCTGTCCCGGCTGAATCTGACGAAAGAAGAGGAGGCGATTTTAGGGCAGCTAAACTCCGAGCCGGTGCATGTCGAGGAGTTGATAGAATTGACACGGCTTTCGGCGGCCAAAGTCCATTCAGCGACGATTAGTCTGCAACTCAAGGGCTTGGTCAAGCAACTGCCGGGCAATATGCTCGTCAAACGCCGAAGCGGTTAAACTCCACGTGGGCTACCCGACTGACAACGGGTGCTGAAGTAGTATTATATCCCCAACGGGTGGCACGGTCAAGCTGTGCTTGGCCGTGTTTTGCTCAGAGGTCGCACTTTTCATTGCGGGCGAGACGCCCGCGTTCCCAACTACACCAGCCGGGTGGAGTGGGCAAAATTCGTAGGGTGGGCCATGCCCGCGCGGCTTTCTGTGGATCAGGGTGATATGGCCTTAGAACTGCGGGCTTCCCCGAAAACCGTGCCATATTCTCAAAACAGTAATTATCTCTCGAACAGGATCAACTTGATAAATAATTCGGTAGGGTTTTAAGATTGCTTCACGAATCGATTCATCATCTTTTTCGGGAACCATTCGATTTGATTGAGGCATTTGAGCCGCTTTTTCGATATGCTCAAAAACTTTTCGGGCCAGATTGACTGCTGCATTCTTATTGTCCTGTGCGATAAACAGGACGATATCCTTAAGGTCCTGGCTTGCTGATTCGGTCCAGATTATTCGTAAAGCCAATTCCCCAAGCTCGTCTTAACATCTTCATGGGGAACGACCCGGCCGGTCTTGATGTCTTCCAGCCCCTTGTCAATCGCGGCAAGAAAGCGAATATGCTCCTCGATATCCTCCCATGATACCGAATCCGGCATGTCCTGAATAACTTTAATGGCGGTTTCTTTATTTGTCATACACCCATTGTAGCAAAAGAACACCAAGAAAGTCAAGGCCGCAAAATACAGGGCATTTTAGCGGTTTTCTACAGGATATTGCAGCTTTGCTGGATGCAGCTTAGGATCGCATTCATATTTTCCGGCTCTGTTACTACGGTGTCAAATCCCTGGCTTTGCAGGGCGGCGGTTTCTTTGGGGCCGAGACCGCCGGCCAGAGCGATCAGTGTGCAGTCGGCGAGGTCTTCGCAACCGCGGACATGGCCGCATAAGCTGCCGGAGTCGATCTCGCGGCTCATCAGATCGATCAGGATGATATTGGGAGAAAACTTCAGGGCCATCAGGCCCGCATCAAAGCTGTTGTGGGCGCATTGAATCTCAAAACTGCCTTGGGTTCGGAGTTGGTCGGAAAATC
This sequence comes from Planctomycetota bacterium, assembly GCA_003644215.1. Taxonomy (GTDB): domain Bacteria; phylum Planctomycetota; class Phycisphaerae; order Sedimentisphaerales; family Anaerohalosphaeraceae; genus 4572-13. The sequence goes on along the minus strand of QNBU01000012.1, from coordinate 4,479 downwards.
GCCGGGCGTATTCGGTCCGGCTGTCAATAATCAGGATGCGAAGTTTGCCCTTTTCCAACTCGCCTGTCGGGATGTCGTGGGCTTTCATAAAGCGGATCAGTTCGGTCTGTGGGATGCGGCGATCTTTAGAACCCGGAATTCGATACCCGCCAAGCCGTCCGGAATCGAACCATTTTGTAACTGTGCGGGGGGCGACATTGCAAAGCTGAGCGACCTGTCCGGTTGTTAAAACCTCTTTTTTTCGCATTTTATTAGGACTCCAAAACGGCACAGGGCCGACACTTTCAACTATTCATCGTTCAATATCTTTCGAGGCCGCTTCCTGTTTTCGGCCTTTTTTGCATCGGTTCAGGGCCGCTGTAAAATAACCAAATAGAGGCAAAAGGAGCGAATTTTGCGCAAAAAACAGGTATCACAGCCGTGATTCGTCCGATAAAAGAGCTTTGTTGTGCAAGTATCCGGGGCGATAAAGGCATCCGAGAACAGATTCCGCCGTACGCTGAAACGACGGCACAATTAAAATCTTGCAAAATGATTGGATGATAGTATGATGGGGGTTCGGACAGTGGGGTAGCTTTAAGGCAAAGTTAATTTTTATTGGAGATCTAATGGACAGAGAGATACAACTGCAGGATGTCGAACGGCCTAATTTATACAGGGACATTTTCCCCTATACGGAGTTCCCGAAAGTGACTTTTGAGGAACAGGCGGCTGTGATGGAAATTCCGGAAAAGGTGTGGATTACCGACACCACATTCCGTGATGGCCAGCAATCCCGCCCGCCCTATATGCCGGAGCAGATTCTTCGTATCTTTGATTTTTTTCACGAAATCAACGGTGGGACGGACTTGATCCGTCAGAGCGAATTTTTCCTTTACTCAGACAGAGACCGTAAGGCCGTCGAGCTATGTAAGGAACGCGGATACGATTTTCCGGAGATCACCGGTTGGATTCGTGCGGTTGCGGCTGATTTTAAGTTCGTAACGCGACTGGAACTGAAGGAAACCGGTATTTTAACCAGTGCCAGCGATTACCATATTTTCTTGAAACTCAAAAAAACCCGCGCCCAGGCAATGGAGGCCTACCTGAATGTTGTAAAAACCGCCTTGGACAGCGGGATTATCCCCCGATGCCATTTTGAGGATGTAACGCGGGCCGATTATGATGGTTTTGTGCTTCCGTTTGCCAATGAGCTTTTGAAGTTGTCCCAGCAGTATAACAGCCCGGTTAAGATGCGTCTCTGCGACACACTGGGCTTTGCGGTTCCGTATCCGAACGCCACCTTGCCGCGGTCGGTTCCGAAACTGATTGCCGGCCTCCGAAAAATCGGTGTTCCTGCCGAATGGATCGAATGGCACGGCCATAACGACTTCCACAAGGTAGAGGTCTGTGCTGCCGCGGGCTGGCAGTACGGCTGCTGTGCGGCGAACTGTTCGATCTTTGGCGTTGGCGAGCGAACCGGTAACCCGCCGCTTGAGGCGCTGATTATTGAGCATGCCCAACTGTGCGGGACGAATCCGAAAATCAAGTATGAAGCGATTACCGAGATGGCTAAATTTGCCAACAGGGAACTGAACTTCAACTTGCCGACGAACTATCCGCTGGTCGGTAAGGACTTTAATGTAACTCGTGCCGGTATTCATGCCGACGGACTTCTCAAAAATGAAGAAATTTATAATTGTTTTGATACAGACAAGCTGTTAAAGCGACCGATTGGCGTTGCGATTACCGACAAAAGCGGCGCCGCAGGCATCAAACATTGGATCGAAGGTCGTTATGACATTGAGATTCCAAAGCACGATCCGCATGTGATTACGATCAAAGAAAAGATCGATACCGAGTACGCAGCGGACCGTATCGCCGCGATCTCTGATGATGAAATGATCGCCTGGTCCGAAGAGGTCTTTGGGAGCAAGCTTCCTCAACTAAGGTAGCATCGTGAGTAAACGGCAGATCGAAGCGGTTATTTTTGACTTGGGCGAAACCCTGCTGAACTTTGGCAGGGTGGACAAGGCAGATCTTCTTGATGGGGCCTTGCACCGCTCTTATAACTATTTGAAGGAGTTGTCCCAGCCGGTAGGTTCATTTCGAATGTACCGGCTGGTTCACATCTGGGGTATTCGCTGGCATTTGTTGCGGTCCTGGATCACCGGTAATGATTTCGATTCGCTGGAACTGCTCAAGGCCTACGGCCGCAAGCGGAACTTTCATCTGAACGAATCGCAGTGGGAAGAACTCAACTGGCGATGGTATCAGGGGTTGTCCGAAGTGGGTCAGGTCGAACCGGGGACGGCAAATGCTCTGCGACAGCTTAGTGAGATGGGACTCAAAGTCGGCCTGCTGTCCAATACCTTTGTTCACAAATACTGCCTTGAACGCCATTTAGAGCGTGAGGGGCTGTTGCAATTTCTGCCGGATCGATTCTATTCGTACGATTTTGATTATCGCAAGCCGGATGTTCGGATTTTTCAGGAAATTGCCCGAAAAATGAACATCGCCGAAGAGCAAACGATTTATGTCGGCGACCGCGTGGATAATGATGTCGAGGGGTCGCTGGCGGCGGGAATGCTGCCGGTTTTGAAAAAGGCCTATACCAACGAAAATACAAAAATCCCCGTTGACACCCAACAGGTTACAACAATAGCTGAACTCCCAGACCTGATCCGGCGGATATGCGAAATCCCGTACTCTCAGGAACAACAAGAACAACCCATCTGCAAAGAAAGATGACAAAATGGCCCACAAAGACCAGGTATTCCAAAAGTGTATCAACCCGCAATGCGGCAGTGAATTCGACAGCCATCAGGTATTCTTCAAGTGTCCGGCGTGCGGCGATCTTCTGGATATCAAATACAACTGGGACAGCATTGAACTGCCCAAAAAACTTAGTGATTTTTCCAACCGCTGGGCTACCCGGAGTAATCGACTGGATTTTTCCGGCGTGTGGCGGTTCCGTGAACTGCTGAACTTCTGTGACGACGAACACAAGGTCTCGGTCGGCGAAGGCCAGACACTCCTGCAGTCCGCTTGTGGATTGGCAGCCGACCTGGGTATGAACCCGGATTGTCTGTTCCTGCAGTATGAGGGGATGAATCCGTCCGGTTCGTTTAAGGATAACGGCATGACCGCTGCGTTTAGCCACGCCAAAATGGTTGGCGCCGCCGCCAGTGCGTGCGCCTCAACCGGCAATACATCCGCCTCGATGGCCCTGTATGCGCATTCCATCGGTGTCAAGGCAACCGTTTTTATCGGTGAAGGAAAAATTGCTTTCGGCAAACTCAGCCAGGCGATGGACTATGGCGGACACACGATTCAGGTTGCCGGCGATTTTGACGACTGTATGCGGCAGGTACAGGATGTCTGTACCGAACTGAACATTTACCTCGTCAATTCGCTCAACCCGTTCCGGCTGGAAGGCCAAAAAACCATTATGCTGCGGATCATCGAAGGCCTCGGCTGGGAAGTACCCGACTGGATCATCGTCCCCGGCGGCAATCTTGGCAACAGCAGCGCTTTTGGCAAGGCCTTTGCCGAACTAAAAGAACTCGGGCTTATCGACCGTGTTCCCCGCCTGGCGGTCATCAATGCCTCCGGCGCCAATACGCTGACCGAACTGGTCAATGATAAGGGATTGCGATGGAATGGCGGCGATGTCGATCAACAGATTATTGACAGCTATTACGCCAATCTGGATGCGGCGAACTATCGCGCCGATACGATTGCCTCGGCGATTGAAATTTCCAGACCCGTCAACCTGAAAAAATGTTTGCGGGCTTTGGATGTTTGTAACGGTGTAGTGCTGGATGTGCCGGATGAGGAAATTCTCGATGCCAAGGCGCAGATCGGCGCCTGCGGCCTCGGCTGCGAACCGGCCTCAGCGGCCACCATCGCCGGGCTTAAACACCTGCTGGCTGATGGTACGGTTGATAAAGATGCCCGCGTGGCGTGTGTTTTGACCGGCCACCTGCTCAAAGATCCCGACGCGACGGTGAACTACCACAGTAAGGCCGCGCGTGAATTTTCTAATCCGCCTGTGCAGGTGGATAATGATTTGCAAAAAATTATTGCCCTCATAAAATCATAGCAGCCGTTTATGGCGGAGCAACCGCGAATGAATACGAATGAATTCCGTAGCCATATCAAACAGGTGCGTCGGCAGTTTGGCCGCCTGAGGATTGATGGGCTGCTCGTGATAGGTCCTGAGAATGTACGCTATCTAACCGGCTTTACGGGGCATGACAGTTGGGCATTGGTTCTGCCGCGGCAAGTTGTGCTGATAACGGACAGCCGCTATACCGAACAGGCACAGGGCGAATGTGTCAACTGTCGAATCGTTGAACGCAAGGGGCCGCCGGCAAAAGAAGTACAAAGGATTGTTTCTAAACTCAAGGGCATTACCACACTGGCCGTCGAGGACAGTTGTTCGGTGGCGATGCTGAAGGTGATTCGTAAATCGCTTTCGGCCAGGATTAAACCGGT
>QNBU01000011.1 GCA_003644215.1 Planctomycetota bacterium | reverse complement strand
GATGGAGCCGGAAAGCTACATCCGGCGGCTGATGCGGTGGCTGAGCGGACGCTCGATACTGGAATTGTTGATCGCCGTACCCAGCCATATCATCGTGCGGCATCGGGATGTTTGGTGTGTGCCTGGGCTAACGGCAGCGGGCTTAGCGACCGGGCTGGCGGTGATCTTCTTTGCGTTTGGCCCGGGGTTGTACTTTCTCTATGCCGACCGCATCGGCAGCAAACAGGCCAATCTACCTGAACAAGCGGAAGAACCAACGCCCAAAACACAACAATAGCCCGAAGCGCAGGGATGAGATGGCTGTGTGTTTAACGGTTTGACAGATTTTTCTGATGTGGTAAGATGCGTCGTCGGCATAGAATACTGTGCCGGCGGCGTTTTTGTATGGGATTGTTGATAGAAAGAACTTAACGGGAAGATTATGCCGATTTTTGAATACAAGTGCAGTAAATGCGGGTTTGTCAATGAGGTGCTGGTTAAATCCGGCTCTGCCAAAGGTCCGGCGTGTCCAAAATGCGGTGAAAAAAAGGTCGAAAAGCAGTTTTCGGCATTTAGTGCGGTGGTCAAGGAGCCGCCCGCCGCCGCGTCAAAGTGCCAAAGCTGCCCCAGTGCGGGCGGATGTCCCAACTTTAACGGATAACACCCTTTAGGGTGGCAAATTTCGCGAGGAATGTCAAAACTTACGCTTGCAAAATTACTTAGCCGCGTATGAACGGAAATTTTTAACTGCGACTACTATAATAAGGGAAGCCGGTTATGGAAGAACTCAGACAGTGGCTTGAGGGATTGTCGGTGCAACATCGTCTGTATGCTCAGGCGGGATTGCTGGTCGTTGTTTTAGTGCTGGCGTGGGTCGCCAACTTCATCACGAAGGAGATTGTCCTGCGGATTGTTCGGCGGTTCGTCAAAAAAAGTAAGACCCAGTGGGACGACATTCTGGATGAGCATCGTGTGTTTACGCTGCTGTCCCATCTGGTGCCGGCGGTCATTATCTATAAGTCCGCGCCGATCGTCTTTATTGATACATTGGGCGGCGGACGGTTCATGGAAGTGGCCTCTGTCATTTATATGATCGTCATTGGGATGTTGGTGGTCAATGCGTTTCTCAGCAGTGTGATCGATATTTACCGTACCTATGCGTTTGCCCGCCGGATGCCAATTCGCGGGTTTGTGCAGGTGGTCAAAATCATCGTATTTATTGCCGGCAGCATTATTATCCTCGGCTTTATCCTCGGCAGAGATCCAACGAGTATCCTGGCCGGATTCGGGGCGATGACGGCGGTAACGATGCTGATCTTTAAGGACGCGATCCTCGGTTTTGTCGCGGGCATCCAGCTCTCGGCGAACAATATGGTGCATATTGGCGACTGGATCAGTATGCCGAAATACGGCGCCGACGGCGATGTGACCGATATTACGCTGACAACGGTGAAAGTACAGAACTGGGATAAGACCATTTCGACGATTCCGGCGTATTCGCTGATTAGTGAGTCATTCCAGAACTGGCGCGGGATGAGTGAGTCCGGCGGGCGACGGATCAAGCGGGCCGTCCATATTGATATGAACACGATTCGGTTTTGCGATGAGGCGATGCTGGCCAAGTTCGGCCGGATTCAGCATCTGGCCGAATATATCGACACGAAAAAACGCGAAATCGACGAGCATAATAAAGCTGACAATGTCGATGACGGTGAATTAGTCAACGGCAGGCGAATGACGAATATTGGTTCGTTTCGCGCCTATGTCATTGCCTATCTGAAACACCATCCCAAGATCAATCAGAACATGACCTTTCTCGTGCGGCAGCTAAAGCCGACCGAGTGCGGCCTGCCGATTGAGATTTATGTCTTTTGCAACGATCAGATCTGGGCCAATTACGAGGCGATTCAGGCGGATATTTTCGACCATATTCTGGCGGTTGTGCCGGAGTTTGGCTTGCGTGTTTTCCAGAACCCCGCCGGGGCGGACTTCGCAAAGCTCACTGACCGTTAAAATGGTATCGACGACAGCGCGTCCATAACGCTCGGTCACACATCTTAAAACTGCTTATTGTCTGTTATTATGGGACGCCCATTGCCGCATTCCGGGATTTTCTCTGTTTTTATACAAAATAGGGTGATTGTCGCTTAAAGAGTCGGGCGTTTAGGCCGATATGTTCGACACGAGAGGTAACTGTAACACTATGGCATTAACTTATTTACGACATAGTACGGTTTCGGCGATGGACGACGCGATCACTTCTGCGCCTCGTCCGAAAGAGCCGGAACGCAAATTTCGCAAGAGCAAGTTCTCGCTACTGCTGAGCAGTAATGTGATTGTCTGGGCGATCTTCGCCGTTTCGCTGATGGATATCAAGGGGTTTTCGATGAACCACATCCCGATCCCTCATGTTGCCCAAAAACTGGCCGTAAGCGGCATTGTCTATAACGAAAAGAGTCCCTCGGCGATCATTTCAAAGCAGGTTTACGGCATCGGGGATGTCGTGGACGGCTACACCATCAGCCGCATCACCCGGACCGAGGTCGAGTTCGAGAAAAACGGCAAAAAGCTCATCCGACAGACGCGGTAAATGACCGTAGCGGTAATTTACCGTAAAAGAGGCCTATTTTTTTCTATACACACAGCAATTAAGTGTGTACAATCCTTCCCTGTTGTTGATGAAAACTGTCCATATATTCAAATGAAATGTATTATTTGTGAAATTTACAGAGCTTGACCTAAAACCGGGGATTCTCAAGGCCCTCAAGAAAAAGGGCTACGAAGACCTGACACCGATTCAGGAGCAAACCTTTCCACATGTACTCACTGGGCGGGATATGATTTCGCTGGCACAGACCGGCTCGGGCAAGACCGCCGCCTGCGCAATTCCGGTGGTTCAGTCCGTCGATCCGTCGCTGAACGAGATTCAGGCATTGATTTTGGTGCCGACGCGGGAGTTGGCATTGCAGTATGTCGATGAGATTGCCTGGATTGCCAAAGAAACCACCGTTAGTGCGTTTGCGGTCTATGGCGGTTTTTCGATTGATATTCAAAAGAGCAAGCTGGCTCACGGTGTGCAAATACTGGTCGCTACGCCGGGGCGGTTGATCGACCTGCTGTACAATTCCCCGTTGCGGCTGGCCGAGGTTCGATATTTTGTTCTGGACGAAGCCGATGAGATGCTTAATCAAGGCTTTTTGACGGACATCGAGTTTGTCTTTTCGTGCATGGTGCACGAGCATCATACGATGTTGTTTAGTGCCACGATGCCCAACGAGATTAAACAGTTGTCCAAAAACTATCTCGACGACCCTGTTATGGTCGAGCTGATTGCCGACCAGAAGGCGCCCGAATCCCTGCATCATTATTTTCAGGTGGTTCAGCCGCGGCATCGTTTTGAGAAACTGCTTGAGCTGATCGAACAGGAAAAGCCCAAACAGGCGATTCTGTTCTGCTCTAGCCGGAACAACTGCGATAAACTGTACGACCACCTCAAGGGAAAGGTCAAATCCGTCGAGCAGATTCACGGCGGGCTGGATCAGAATAAACGCACCAGCTTGTTCCGCCGGTTCAAGCGACTGGATATTCAGTACCTCGTGGCGACGGATATTGCTTCGCGCGGGCTGGATTTTTCGCATACGACGCATATCTTTAATTATGACCTGCCGCAGAACCCCGAGGCCTATACGCACCGAACCGGCCGCACTGCCCGGATGGGGCGCGAGGGTAAGGCGATTACCTTTGTGATGGACAGGGATATGCGAAAACTGAATGTCATTTTACGCGCCAACAGAATCAAACCCCAGTGGATCGGCGATGAACCGGACCTGAATAAGGCTGGCGGCGGGCGAAGCGGAGGAAGAGGCCAAAGACCGTCCGGCCCCAGATCTGGCGGCAAACGCAAAAACTTCCGTCGCAGAAAACCGAGAAAAGACTGAATTTCAGGAAGTCCCGATGGAATCCAAAAAACAACGCATACTCGATACCATTAAACTTCATAAGAAGCTGCTATCCGATCTGGAAGCGAACCGCACAGAGGCAATTGAACGGGCGGCTAAATTACTGATTGACTGCATTGCCGTCGGCGGGTGTGTTTACATTTGCGGCAATGGGGGTTCGGCGGCGGATGCCCAGCATATCGCGGCTGAATTGGTGGGGCGGTTCATCCGCGAACGCAAGGGGTTGCCCGCCGTAGCATTGACGACCGACACATCGATTCTAACCTCAATCGGAAATGACTACGGTTTTGAGCAAATCTTCTCACGGCAGGTCGAAGCGTTGCTCAAAGAAGATGATGTCCTGTGGGCGTTCTCGACCAGCGGAACCAGCAAAAATGTCCTCGCCGCGGCTAAATTAACGAAAGATAAGGGCGGCTCCATACTGGCCTTTACGGGCAGAAAAGATTCGCCGTTAGAGGACATGTCCGATGTTTGCATCTGCATTGAAGGGCCGACCGCGACCGTGCAGGAAATCCACCAAGTTGCGTATCACATCATTTGTGATCTGGTTGAAGAGGCGATTGCTTAAATCACCTGTAACCGATCCGTAAAGATTGAAAGAACTCTACGAATGACACAGACAGCGTCCATTTCTCAATTAAAAGAGTGTGTCGCCAGCGAGGTTACACTTAGTGGTTGGCTGTATAAGAATCGGCCCAGCGGCAAGGTGCAGTTTTTGATGCTTCGGGACGGCAGCGGCCTGTGCCAGTGCGTCATCGAAAAAGACAAACTCACCGAAGACCTGTTCGACCAGATCAAGCATCTGGGGCAGGAATCTTCGCTGTCGGTTACAGGGTTGGTACGGGAAGAACCTCGCAGCCCCGGCGGTGTGGAACTGGCGGTTACAGCCGTCGAGATTCACTGTCCGGCGGTGGATTATCCCATTACGCCCAAGGAACACGGGGTTGATTTTCTCTTGAAAAATCGCCATCTGCATCTGCGATCGCAAAAGCCGTGGTGCATCGGGCGGATTCGGCACACCGTGATCGATGCGATCCGCCGGTTCTTCAACGACAATGGCTTCACGCTGATCGACACGCCGATCTTTACCACCATCGCCGGTGAGGGCGAGCAGACGCTGTTTGAGGTGGATTACTTCGGCCAGCCGCTGAATTTGACCCAGACCGGGCAGCTTTATCTGGAAAGCGCGGCGATGAGTTTTGGTAAGGTCTATTGTTTCGGTCCGACCTTTCGGGCTGAAAAAAGCAAGACCCGCCGGCATCTGACCGAGTTCTGGATGGTCGAGCCGGAAGTGGCGTATATTGACCTGCCGGGGTTGTTGGATTTGGCGGAGGATTTTGTATTCAGCATTGTTCAGCGGGTTTTGAAAGATAATCGCGGCGAATTAGAGACGCTCGGGGCAGATATTGCCGCATTAGAGGCAATCCAGAAACCCTTCGTCCGGCTGTCGTATTCGGAGGTGGCGGATATTCTGACCAGTGATCGCACACAGCAGTTTATGGCCGCACAGCTTGAGCAGTTCAAAAGCCAAAAACAGGTAATGGAGCAGGAACTATCGCAAATCGAAGCGGCTAACGCCAAAGGCGGGCTGAAAAAGTGGCAGCAGGAAAAAAATGCCCGGCGAACCCAGCAAATCCGCTCCGAATTAGTCGAATTACAGGTCAAAATTGACAATAACCCCAAACACGCCAAACTGGCGGCCGATTTTTGCTGGGGCAAGGACCTGGGCGGTTCCGATGAGACGATTATATCCCAGATGCACGAGAAGCCCGTGTTCGTAACCCATTATCCCAAAGCGGCTAAGGCGTTTTATATGAAAGCGGACACCGAGGATGGCCGAGTTGTCGAAAACTTCGACCTTTTGGCTCCGGCTGGCTTTGGTGAGATTATCGGCGGTTCGGTTCGCGAGGATGACTACGAAAGATTGCTTGCTCGCATTGACGAAGAAGGGTACAATCCCGATTCGTATCAGTGGTATCTGGATTTGCGGAAGTACGGATCGATACCGCACGGCGGTTTCGGCCTTGGCGTCGAGCGGACAGTCGCCTGGATAACCGGCGAAAAGCACATCCGCCAGTGCATTGCATTTCCACGGCTGATGGATAAAGTGTATCTGTAAAAAGAACCACAGAAAACACGGAATGACACGGAAAAAAGATGTTTAAAAATTTCAGTATAATTCAGTCGCTTCCGTAGTTTAGAATAAAAACCGAAGATGCAGGAAAGCACACAAAATAAGAAATTGATTTATGAGGATGAGACCTTTGCTATTCGAGGGGCAGTATTTGATGTTTATAAGGAAATGAGCAACGGTTTTCTGGAATCTGTTTATCAGGAGTGCCTTGAAAAAGAACTAACAATCAAAAAGATACCTTTTGTCGCACAACCTGGGCTAAAGCTGGTCTATAAAGATCAGCCACTGCAACAAACCTACCGGCCGGATTTAATTTGCTATGGTAAAATAATCGTGGAATTGAAAGCCACCAAAGATATTTCAGATGAACATAAAGCCCAACTGATTAACTATTTGAAAGCAACAGGATTAAAACTTGGACTCATTGTAAACTTTGGACACTATCCAAAGGTACAAATAGAAAGATTTGTTTTATAACTTTCCGTGTATTTCAGTGTATTCTGTGGTTAAAAAAAACAAAAATGAAAGGAAGAAGAATGAAGAAGTTATTGGTATTTGTGAGTGTCGCGATTTTTGCAATCGCTGGTTGTCAGGAAGAAGCAAAAACGACAGATGACCCGAATGCTTTGATCGAGCAGGCCGCTGTGGTCATTGAAGATGTTCCGGCCAAACAGGAAGTCGCCGAAGAAGTCCCGGAACTTGCACAACCGGAAGAGGTTGTCGTTCAGCCGGAAACACCTGCTGTCGCAGAGGAAGTTGTTGAAGAGATAGACTTAGACGCCGTTGTCGTAACGGTTAATGGTCAGGAAATCACCGAGAAAGAGGTTTCTGATGAAGTCGCGAAGATGGTCGAAATGCAGAAAAAACGGATGCCTCCCGGAATGGAATTTCCGGACACTATGAAGCAGCAGGTTCGCAGTCGCGTGGTGGATGGGAAGATCGAACAGGTCCTTCTGAGCCAGGAGATAGAAAAAAATAATATCGCTGCTGTAACCAACGAGCAAGTTATCGAGGAAATCGAAAAGATCGCCGGCCAAAAGGGTCAATCTCTCGAAGAAGTTGAAAAGGAGATTGCCAAGATGGGGATGACGCTGGAAGACATTAAAGGTCAGGTTCGTTCCCAGATGCAGATGAAAGCCCTGATGGAATCTCTGGATCCCAATGCGGTTGTAACTGAGGCCGACGCGAAAAAGTTTTATGATGAGAATCCGCAGCACTTTAATCAGCCCGGCCAGGTCAAAGCCAGCCATATCCTCTGCGGTAAGCGCGGCATCAAAGAGGACGAATACCCGGCGGAACTGGAAAAGATCGAAGCCGCCAAGGCCCGTCTGGATGCTGGTGAAGCATTTGAAGCCGTTGCTAAAGAGGTCTCGACTTGTCCGTCCAAAGACAAAGGTGGCGATCTGGGATTCTTCGGCAAGGGCCAGATGGACCCGGCGTTTGAAAAGGCCGCGTTTGAAACCGAATCCGGCCAGGTCACCGGTATCGTCAAAACCAGTTTTGGCTATCACATCATCAAGGTAACCGACAAGAAAGAGGCCAGTGTAACCTCTTTTGACGAAGCCAAAGAGCAGATTACCCAGTTTTTGGTCCAACAAAAACAGAGAGGTTTCTGGGCTGAATACAGCAAGACGATGCGCGACAGCGCGACGATTGAGTACTCCGAAAAAGAGCAGGCCCTGCGGGATGAGATGGAAAAGGCCGCTGCCGCTCGCCAGGCCGAACAGGCCGCCCGCCGAGCTGCTCAACAGGCCGCACCGGCGCCCATTCAACCGGCTCCTGCACCGGAAGCGATTGAAGAGAAGTAGTTTTTCTTAACGAAGTAAATGTAAAAAAACAAAAACCGCCGGGTGTGAACGATTTACCCCGGCGGTTTTTTTGTAGCTGGCGTTTCGATTGGCGCTTGTGCGGCTAAGAACCTGCAAAAACAAGTCCTTATGATACCGGGGCATGTAAATCTTGAATGCGAAGATTTTCAAGTGTATTTTTGGCTTCATACAGTTGAAGTATTACCAAAAAATGAAGAATTCGCAAAATAATCTTGCAATTACCGCTCCGGCAAGGAACAATGGCGCACTTGGTAGGCATACAACATTGCGGCTGGGCGTTGTCGATGGCGATGACGCGGCGGTGGTGTCGATGGGCTTGGGTTATTTTTTGTCTCTTTGGACCGAGGCCTGCAAAATAGCGAGAAAGGGATAATTGAGTAAGGTCCTTTGGGGGCCAGGGAGTCGTACACATGAGTACAGGTAAAGTAAAGTGGTTCAATGACAGTAAAGGTTTTGGTTTCATCTGCCCCGATGATGGCGGCGACGATCTGTTCGTCCATCACTCAGAGATCGTCTCGCAGGGCTATGCCTCATTGCAGGAAGATCAGGCAGTCGAGTTTGAAATCGGCGAGGGCAAAAAAGGCCCCTGCGCAACTCAGGTAAAACCCTGCTAACACCCTATCAGAAGTCCAACGCCAAAGGCCCCTTGGTATTTCAAGGGGCTTTTTTTTTATTGCGCCGGTAAACAAAAGCCCGAAGCGGGAGCGCAGGGATGGGTTACTCGGTGTGTTCGATAACACACAACCCCCCATCGTGTCGCTTCCGCTCCACGCTTTTGTTTGTATGAAAAAAAAGGGCGTGTCCTTTCGGACACACCCTTTGGTGTTGCGTTTATATCAGAACAAACTACTTGTTCTTGATGGCGGCTTGTGCGGCGGCCAGTCTTGCGATGGGGACGCGGAACGGGGAACAGCTTACATAGTTCATGCCCGCTTTGTGGCAGAACTCGATGCTGCTCGGTTCGCCGCCGTGCTCGCCGCAGATGCCGATTTTGAGCTTCGGACGGGTCGTCCGGCCAAGTGCGATGCCAACCTCAACGAGTTTTCCAACACCGCTTTGATCCAGTGCCTGGAATGGGTCAACCGCGTAGATACCCTGTTTGACATATTCGCCGAGGAACTTGCCCGCATCATCGCGGCTAAAGCCCATTGTCATCTGGGTCAGGTCGTTGGTGCCAAAACTGAAGAATTCCGCCTCGGTCGCCACCTGATCCGAAGTCAATGCCGCCCGCGGGACCTCGATCATCGTACCGACCATATACGGCATCCTGGCCTTCTTGGCCTTGAAGACCTGCTGGACTTCATCGATGACATCGGCCTTAATAATCGCCAATTCCTCAATCGAACCGACCAGCGGGATCATGATTTCCGGCAGGACTTTCTTGCCGGACTTTTTGACCTGCAGGGCCGCTTCCATAATGGCCCGCACCTGCATCCGGTAGATGGCCGGATAGGTGATCGCCAGACGGCAGCCGCGATGACCGAGCATCGGGTTGAACTCATGCAGCGACTCGACCTGCTCTTTGACGACCTTCGGACTGATTTTTAGCCGTTTGGCCATTTCTTTCTGGTTCTTTTCTTCCTGCGGCAGGAACTCATGCAGCGGCGGATCTAACAGACGAACCGTTACCGGCAGGCCCGCCATCGCCTTGAAGATACCGACGAAGTCTTTTCGCTGGTAGGGCAGCAGTTTCTTCAACGCGCCCTCGAACTGTTTTTTAGCTGGGCCGTACTGCTTCTTGAGTGCGGTGATTTCCTTTTTGTCCTCGGTGTCTGACAGACCGCTTAGCAGAGCCGCGTAATCATCGGCGGCAAGAATCATTTCACGAACAGGCCAGATGCGTTCACCCTCGAAGAACATATGCTCGGTTCGCGTCAGGCCGATGCCTTCGGCGCCGAAGTCGCGGGCGCGTTTGCTGTCGCCTGGGGTGTCGGCATTGGTGCGAACGCCCAGTGTGCGGAACTTGTCACACATTTTCATGAACTGGCCGAATGCGCCGGTTAGTTTTGGTTCAACGGTCGGAACCTGGCCGCTGATGACCTGGCCGAGTGAACCGTCCAAGCTGATCCAGTCGCCTGCCTTAATGGTCTTGCCGCCGACGGTGAACTTTTTGGCCTTATAGCTGATGGCCATATCACCGCAACCGGCTACACAGCACTTGCCCATCCCGCGAGCGACCACCGCCGCGTGGGAAGTCATGCCGCCGCGCTGGGTTAGGATGCCGACTGCCGCGTCCATGCCGCCGATGTCTTCGGGGCTGGTTTCGATACGCACCAGGATAACCTTTTTGCCCTTGTCGCGCCATTGCTCAGCGGTTTCAGCATCAAAGACCACCTGTCCAACCGCCGCTCCCGGAGAAGCTGGCAAGCCGGTGGTAATGACAGTGCGTGTTGCCTTGGCATCGAAATGCGGATGCAGCAGACGGTCAAGCTGTTCGGGCGTTACCCGCATCACGGCTTCGGCTGGCTTGATCATTTTTTCTTTGACCATATCGACAGCATTCTTGACGGCTGCTTCGGCAGTCCGCTTGCCGTTACGGGTCTGCAGGATGTACAGGACATTTTCCTGAACGGTGAACTCCATATCCTGCATATCTTTATAATGCTTTTCGAGCTTGGTCATCAGCGCGGTCAGCTCTTTATAGGCCTTGGGCATATCTTTCTTGAGATGCTTGAGGTCCAGCGGTGTGCGGATACCGGCAACGACATCCTCGCCCTGGGCGTTGATGAGATATTCGCCGTAAAACTCTTTCGCGCCGGTACTAGGGTTTCGTGTAAAGCATACACCTGTGCTGCAGTCGTCGCCCATGTTGCCGAAGACCATCGCCTGAACATTGACCGCCGTACCCAGCAGGCCGGTGATATCGTTCAGCTGGCGATACTTAATGGCACGGGGAATATCCCAGCTCCCAAAGACCGCGTTGACGGCGTGCGTCAACTGCACCATCGGGTCCTGCGGGAACATCTTGCCAACTTGTTTTTTGTAAATTTTCTTATAATCGTCAACAACGCCGGCCAGTTGATCGGCGGACAGCTCGTTATCATCGGCGACTTTGGCTTTTTTCTTGGCGGTGTCAAGGGCGTGCTCAAATTTCTCGTGATGACAGCCCATCACCACATCACCGAACATATCGATAAAGCGGCGGTAAATGTCATAGGCAAAACGGGCGTTGCCGGTCTTTTTGATGATGCCCGCAACAACATCGTCATTAAGACCGAGGTTCAAGACGGTGTCCATCATACCCGGCATCGAAACAGCAGCGCCGGAACGAACCGAAACCAGCAGCGGATCTTTTGGGTCGCCGAATTTGGCCTTCATTGCCCGTTCCAGCTTGGCGACATTCTTGACGACCTCTTCTTTGAGGCCTTTGGGCCATTTTTGCCCAAGTTTGTTAAAATCGTGGCAGGTTTGGGTTGAGATCGTAAATCCCGGAGGAACTGGCACGCCCAAGCTGGTCATCTCGGCCAGATTGGCACCCTTGCCGCCGAGTAACTCTTTCATCTTCGCATTCGCTTCGGCTTTTCCGTTACCGAAGAAATACACGCGCTTCACTGCTTTTTTTGCAGCTTTTTTCTTTGCCATTTTTGTAACTCCTATTGTATTTAACGGTTAAAAATTCGTATTTTTCCTGTTTTTCACCCTCGAGTCGATCGCAGCGTACCGGTTGCGTCCATAGTATCAATCGGGTATCTGTACAAAAGGATGTGGACTATAGCCCCAAACCCGCCCCGTGTCAACAGGGAAAAACCGGATACGCGGCGGTTTTATCGTGTGAAACTCTTTGACCCGGAGGAGTTTTGACTTTGGCGGGACAACGGGCATGTATGGTTGATAATGCTTGCGGCAACCGACCGAACCTGTGAAACAACCGTTATTGCCGACAAATTGATTGCGACTGTCTACAAAAAAAGGTGTGGACCGATAAAAGTTTTCAATTTCTTGTTGACACACCATATATTGGAGCTAAAATCAGACAACAAG